>CAZFKF010000745.1:0-3701 GCA_964518805.1 uncultured Planctomycetaceae bacterium
GTGCTTCTCGTTGGCCACGGTGCCGAAGAGGAGCCCGTCGCTCGAAGCGATGAATCCCCAACGGCCCGGCTTGCCATCGGGCCTGCGAGGGGCTTCCCACGAGCCGAGCCGACGCCCGGTCTTGACGTCGAGACTGAGGCAGCAGGCGCCGGTGTGGAGGTACAGGCGCCCCGGCCCCAGACACATGTTGCTCCCCGTGGCGGCCACGCCCGTCAGATGGTCCTGGTGGTACTTGTCCAGCAGGCCCTTCAAGGGAAATTCCCAGAGCACCGAACCATTGTAGATGTTCACGGCCCGAACGGCGTTGAGCCCCTCGACGAACATCCGGCCGTCGGCCACCAGCGGCGACGGCGATCGGCCGTGGCGGCTGGGCATGGTGAGATCGGTGTCGCGGAACCAGAGCATGCCCAAGGGGCCTCGCAGGCGGAGGTCTTCGGAGCAGACAGTGTTGGCCGGCCCGGCGTAGAGATGGGTCCATTGGCCCGCCCCGTCGAGCGCTCCGCGCACCGACCTTCGCATGCTGCCGGCCGGCCCCAGGCAGGCGACCCCGCCGTAGGGACGCAGCACGCGACGCACCGCCACATCGGACGCCGCCGCGGCCCCTTCGGTGACGCTCCGCCCGGAGATCACCAGGTCGGCGAAGTAGCTGGGATAGGCCGTTGCGTCCAAAGCGGACTGATGAACGGTGACCCGCGCGCCGTAGAGTCCGGCGGCGTCGAGCCGTTGGCGCGCGGCCTCGACCTTTGCCGGATCGGAATCGACGGCGCAAATCCGCAACGCGGTTCGCCGGGCCATTTCCAGGGCCAGACGCCCGTCACCGCACCCCAAGTCGAGGCAGTATCCCCGCGACACGCCGCTTTGCCGGACGATTTCGTCGGCTGCCTGGGCGAAGGCCGATTCTTCGCGTGCAGGAAGCGAAGCCGGAGGCGGGAGGACTTCAGCCGGCGGCCCGTCGCCTCGAGCGAAGCAGTGGATCACGCCTTGATCCGTGCTGGCCAGGAGCCGCCGGTCGGAAACCGCTAGCGACCACGCAACGCCCGAGACGCTGCCGCGCCATCGCACCTTGCCGGTGGCGACGTCGAAGGCCGTCACGGCATCCTTGCCGCCGACAATCGCGCAGTCGCCGGCCACGATCAGCGAAGCGGCAGGACCTTCGACAAGGTCGGCGGTCCAGGCCGGCTTGTTGAGCTTTCCGGCCTTCTTCGTCCCCTTGTCGGTCGTGGCGAGGTCCTCCACGAGCGCGCGGTCTCGGCGGATCGCGCGCAGGGCGGTTCCGCTGGCGTAAACGATCCATTGGGGGTGCGCGGCGAGTTGGATGCCCGCCGTGTACGAATGCGTTACGGTCGCAAGTTCCCTTCCCACCTCCTTGCCGAGAACCGCCTTTAACGCGCCGTTGGCGGCGGAGAATAGCGTGCCGCCGTTGACGAAGAACCCTTCGAGCGCCACGACCTCGGAACCCCCGGCGCCTCGATTGGCGTTGAGATGGAAGTAGCGGAACTTGCCGTCCGATCGTGCGAAGGCCGCGGGCACGGCGCGGCCGGTCGGCACCAGGAGCAGGTCCCCGGCCACCGCCAGTCCGCCCTGCGCGGCTGCGCCGCTGACCGCGCGGGCCCCGGGGTGCGGCTGATCCATTTCGATCGCGCCCGAAGAGTCGTTTCGCCACAGTTGCTTGCCCGTGGCCGCGTCGATCGCGTAAAGAAAGACGCCTTCGGAAGGCCAGATCCCCGCGGCGAAGTAGACAACTCCGTCGGCCACAACGGGGCCGCCGCGGACCGGCCAGCGCGAAATCATCCGGTCGTTGCCCAGAATACGGTCGGGACGGGGGCCGCCGCGGATCTTCCACAGTACCCGGCCGCGGTCGGCGTCCAGGCAGTACAGGAAACCGTCGTCGCTGGCGACGAACAGGCGGTCGCGCCACAGGGCCGGGGCAAATCGCACGGGGCCCTCGGTGAAGGTGGTCCAAAGGACCCGGCCCGTCGCCGCGTCCCGCGCGATTACCTTGTCGTCGGCCGACGTGCCGTAGTACAGTCGTTCGGCGGCGGCCACGACGCGGTACGCGCGATCGAAGGGCATGCGGTCGATGCTCGGCCACGCGGGCGCCGGCGGGTGCTGCGCCCGAGTGGTCCACCGCAGCGACAGGGTGGCCGGCAACGGTTCCGCGCTGTATCCGCTCCGCGTCGCATCGGCGCGGTCCTGAGGCCAATCGGCGGCCTGGGCCGGCGCGACGGCGAACCACAGGACCCAAGGCAGGAACGTCCGGGACACGTGCCGTCTCCTTCGATCTTGTCGGATAGTCCGGGCTACGCGTGGATGTGCGGCTGCCATTCCAGGCCGGGGACCCGGTGTACGTCATCCGTCTCTTCGTTGACCAGGCGGATGTCCTTGAAGCGGCAGAACCGGCGCAGGTCCGCGGTGTGGTCGCCGTAGAATACCACGCGGTGCAGGCCGCACGACCAGTTGTCGAGGAATTTCTGGGCGTTGCCCACCTTGGCGGCGATCTTGGTGCGGCAGCCGCGATCCACGTCGGGCGTGCCCACGATCTCGCCCGTCGAATAGAGCAGGACGTCGTTGCCGATCAGCCGCGAGACGGTGATCTTTTCCCCGATCCGCATCTTCACCTGGAGCACGCAGCCGCGATGGTCCTCGAGATGGTTGCGGATGACGTAGGGGGCCGCTGGGCCGTTCACGCCGTCCATCTTCGTCGCCGAGACGCAGTGCGCGTGGATCACGGTGTTGGTGGCCAGGTCGATCACCGGATCGGTCACGAAGCCGGGCTTCCCGACCAGGTTCAGGAACAGCAGGTGCGTCATCGTCGATTTCAGATCCGCCTCGCACACGCCCGCCAGGCCCACGTCGTTCAGGCGGCAGAAGCCGAGGCAAGGATAGCCCATGTCGCGCTCGATCAATCCCATGCCCAGGCAATTGATCGTGATCGCCGATGCACCGGCCTGTTCCACCATTTTGAACAAGGCCAGGTCCATGCGCGCCCCCTTGACGATGTCTTCCTTGGGCGGCTCGACGATCTTCTCCGCGCCCCGGATCCAGGTCTCGGCGTGGGCCTTGGCGTCGGCCAGCGGGATGGCCTCGTAGGCCGCCACCAGGTCCTTGGAGGGGACGTTGACGATCTGCGTGCCGAACTTGTCGTGGATCGCCTTGACATAATTCGCATCGGGCCCCGGATCGCAGATGTAGAGGATCTTGGCCTCCTTGAGCCGTTGGATGGCGCGGAAGGGGCGCACGGCGGCGGCCAAGTCGGCGTAGTTGCTGGTGGGGAACATCTCGATCTTCTTGCCCAGCCGGTGCATCGAGGCGATGGTGTGCCATTCGTGGCCGGCATAGGGCATGGCGAAGAAGACCAACGGGACTCCCAACTCCAGAAGGCTGTTCAAGGAGGCCGTGACCCCGCAGTTGAGATGGATCGCCAGGATGCCGGTGACCCCCTTGAACTTTTGCTTAGCGGCGGAAAGCTGCTGGGCGCTGGTCACCAGACCGCCCTCGACGAACTCGATGTCGGCCAATTGCGGCTTGAGCTTGGCGAACTCTTCTTCATACTTCTTGACGTCGGCGGCCAGGTCGAGGTCCGGCTTGGGCCAACCGGCCACGGGGACCGCGAGATAGATCTTCGCCACACGGACCTTGGACTTGGGCCGCGGCGCGGCATCGCCGGCCGCTGCCGCCAGCGCGCCCGTCATGGCCTCGGT
>CAZFKF010000746.1:0-3701 GCA_964518805.1 uncultured Planctomycetaceae bacterium
ACAGCACCAGGGCGAGGCGGGACGTGTCCGGCACGCCCTACGCGCTCGCCATCCCGGCCGCCGCGGCCGCCTCCTCCTGCCGCTGGATTCCGGCTAGTTGTTCGTGCGTTTTCTCAGGGTGGCCCGCGCTGCCGGCGCTCGGCGAGACCGTCTTCCCCGTGTGGCCCCCCCGCCGATATGCCGACGCCAATCCTCCGGCATGGTACTCCGCATCGTCGGGATGAGCACCAAGGAGCAAGAGTCTCAGGGGTCGGTCTGCCATGGAGTTCCCTCGGGTGGTCCTGGACACGACGAGTATAGCAGAGGACTTGGTTTCCGGGGAGAAGACCATTGCCGAGAGGACGAAACTTGCCGAGAATGGGGGAATGAGAAATGCAGCGTGCCCGGGTAGCATCCGATCCTCGTGCGTTCTCCATTTCTCTTATTTCACTTTGCATGAGTCCCGCGAAGGGGCGAATCCCCTCACTCCCTGGTTTTCTCCTGCGACGGGAGAGGGGAGTTGAACGGCAAACGATGGCCTGGCAGTGGATGATTCAGAACTGGCTTCGTCATCTCGCGGAACAGAAGATCCGCGAGGCCGTGGCCGAAGCTGCGCGCCAACAGGCGTTCTCGGCAACGGCCGATCCAGAGGCCGCGGAGGCCCGGAAGTGCGACCTGGGCGCCGTGTTCGCTCTCAGAGAGGAGTCGGGAGGGTTTGAGGACCTTCTGGAAGGCGTCGTAACCACCAAGGGCGACGGCTTCGTCATTCATCGGGGCGAATGGAAGGGCCGCCGGATCGGAATCGCCGTCTCCGGCGCCGGGCGCGAGACCGCGGCGCGTGCTGCCGAAGCGCTGATTCTGGGGCATTGCCCCAGATGGGTCTTTTCCGCCGGCTTCTGCGGTGGACTCAGCCCGAAGCTCAAACGTCGCGACCTTCTCGTCGCCGATTGCCTCACCCTGCCCGACGGCAGTGAACTGCCGATCGACCTGGAGCCCGTCCAGTCTGCCCGGCTGCTCTCCAAGCCGGGGGTGCACGTGGGACGGCTGCTGACGGTCGACGAAATCGTGCGGCGGCCGCGCGAGAAGCGATCGCTCGGCAAATCGCACTGCGCGATGGGCGTGGATTTGGAGAGCTTCGCCGTGGCCGAGGTTTGCCGCCGGCGTCGGACGCGGCTGCTAGTCGTGCGCGTGGTGAGCGACGCCGTCGACGAAACGCTGCCGCGCGAGGTGGATCGATTGTCGCGGCAGAAGACGCGGGCCGCACAGCTTGGGGCCGCCCTGGGCGCAATCCTCGACCGGCCCGGAGCGATCAAAGAAATGTACCGGCTCAAACAGAACGCCTTGGCCTGTTCCGATCAATTGGCCAAAGCCCTCGCCTCGCTGACCGCACACCTCATCCCTTCCGCGCCGGAAGAGGACCCGCACGCAAGAGACGCGAATTGAAAGGCTCGGTCGGAGGCTACCTTCGTGTGATAAGCGACTGGCGGTACGGAACCAACTTCGGGCCGATGCCTTGCCGTTTCTGCCGAGAGGACGGTGCAAGGCTTGCGGCCGCAGTGCTGAGAAGGAAAAACCATGGCCACGCACGTCTGCCCCTGGTGGGCTGTTCCGTTTACCATCGATCCTCCCTTTCGTCGCCTGCTTCACGATCCGGAGAAGATCGTCGGACCCTACGTCAAGGCCGGCATGACGGTGGTGGACGTGGGCTGCGGCGTGGGCTGGTTCTCGATTCCGATGGCGCGGATGGTCGGCGACCAGGGGACGGTCATCGCCGTGGACCTCCAGCCGCAGATGCTCGACATGCTGCGGCGCCGGGCCGAGAAGGCCGGCGTATCGGCCCGCATCGAAACCCGCCCCTGCGCGCAAGACAAACTCGGGATTGACGCCCGGGCGGACTTCGTCCTCGTCTTTGCGATGCTTCACGAAGTGCCGGATCCAGACCGTTTCCTGGGCGAGGTTCGCGATTGCTTGAAGCCCGGCGGCAAGGTGCTGCTGGCCGAACCTCCGATCCACGTCTCGCGGAAGAGTTTTGCCAACGAGGTTCGCGTGGCCGAGGCGACGGGATTCCGGGTCGTCGAGCGGCCCCGACTTCGCTGGAGCCATGCTGCTGTCCTGGAAGTCCAATCGTAGCATTGCCGGCCTTGAGCGAGGTGAGACCGGGCATGGTGAGCGGAGAACGCATCCGGCGATCGTCCGGCGCGTGGCTCACCGGACCGGTAACTCGTAGCGAATCGCCCCTTCTTCCGCGCCCGGACCGCAGCGAACGAAGCCGCACTTCTCCAACACGCGGATCGATGCCGCCAGGTGGGGGTAGGTGTCGGCCACCACTCGCCGCAAACGCGGGTCGGGCTTGGCCCAGTCCAGGAAACCCCGCAGGGCTTCGGTGGCGTACCCTTTGCCGTGGAACTGATCCAACAGCGAATAGCCGATGACGATCGTGCCGTCATCGTCCGGCAGACCGCAAGCGCCGACCGCTCCGATCAGAGTCTTCTCCCCGGACCCGCCGAGAAGCAAAATGTACCAGGCCGTCCATCCGACCGCCTCGGGGTTCTCGCTCACGACGCCCAAGAAGTGCTGCCGGGCGTCGTTGTCATACAAGGGCGTGGGCCAGTTGCCGGGAACGCTGGCTTGCAGGCCGTGGGCCAGTTGCGGCAAGTCATCCTCGGCCTGGAGCAGTTCCTTCGTGGCGGCGATCAACTCCAATCGCTCCAGCCGGATCGCACGGCCTCGCGCTGTCTTCTCCATGAAAGCCAAGCTCACCTTGTCGTTGACGCATTCCCGGCGAAACGTGCGATAACCGAGCCGCTCGTAGAGCCGGATATTACTGTGGCTCTTGTGCCCCGTGAACAACTCGAAACGCCGGGCGGTCGGAAACAGCGTCTCGATTTGAAGGAGCAGGGCCGCGCCGAGGCCGCGGCGGCGGAAGTCGGGGTGGACGATCAATCGCTCGACGTGGCAGGTCTCGCCGACATGGAATCCCCGGACAGAGCCCACGATCCGATCGCCGTCCGTCGCCTTCAGGAATCGCCGGTCTGCGAACCCGGCGGTCAGATCGTCGAGCGTGTCGAGCAGGGGCGGCAGCGTGTGGTCATCGTAGATTGCCGCCTCGGTCTGGTAGGCGAGGTGTTGCAGCGCGAGGATGCTTGGGGCGTCCTCGGGCGACGCTATCGTGATCTTCATGTCGGGTGCTCGCTACCTGATCCCCGGTATCAGGGCTCCGCCTTCGATTGCGGCGGAATCGGCTCGTTTGGCCGGACGCCGTACTTCTGCCGTCTGGCCCGCCCGTGCGGACAGCCGCCGAACGTCACGAGCAACTCAATGGCCTGGAGAAACCGGGCCAATCGGTTTCCTTGCCGGGCCCGAGTGCAGATCGGGCATTTCTTTTCGCAATACTCAGGATCACCCATGATACTCCCTTCATCACGATTCTCGAAGCAAGCCGCAAGGCAGGACGCTCCGATGCCATTGTCGCGCTAGCACACGACCTGAGACGGCTAGGCCGGTCACGTCTTGATCTTCTGCAAGACGAACAACAAGGCGACGGCCCCGACGGTCGCAGACACCAGGCTCCCGATCAGGCCGACCGGCAGGAGTCCAACGAGCCGGAGCAAGAATCCGCCCAGGATGGCCCCCACAATGCCGACGACAAGGTTGGCGAGCACGCCCAGGCTGTGCCCCTTCATGAACTTGCCCGCCAGCCAGCCCGCAGCCAGGCCAATCAA
>CAZFKF010000747.1:0-3689 GCA_964518805.1 uncultured Planctomycetaceae bacterium
CCGGCGTCGTTCGACTGGAAGACCGCCGTGTGGATCTCGTTGTACTCGATCGTCTGGTCGTTGCCCGTGAAACCGATGGCCACGTGCGGCACGTCATGGATCAGGTTGTGCGTGGCCCGGTTGCCCACGCCGAACACCGTGATCGCCTGCTGGTACACGGGGTCCCAGCGGGCGGTGTGGTGGATGTGGTTGTTGTCGGCGTAGTGGCCGGCGGGCGCAAGCGTCTTGCGGTCGCCGCCTTCGAGATGGATGCCTCCCTGGCCGGTTTGGAAGATGTCGCAGCCGACGACACCGTGCTTCTGGCCGCCGTAGACCTTGACCGCCCAATTGCCCAGGTTGCGGATCGTGCAGGCCACGATGCGGACTTGGGTGCCGCCCTTGACGGTGAAGGCGTTGCCGCGTCCGGCCTCGACGGTCAGGCCGCGGAAGGTGACGTGCGAGGCGTCGTTGAACCGCACCAGGTCGCGGACCACGCTGACCACGACTTTGCCCGACGCGAGCGGCGCCGGCGGCCAGAAGTAGAGGATCGACGTGTCGCGGTCCAGGTACCATTCGCCAGGACGATCCAGTTCGCACAGAAGATTTTCGGCGTAGAACCATTGGCTGCTCCGCATGGCGAAGGTGCGGCCCGGCTTGGGGCCGAGGCTGATCGTGCGTTTCGCCGCATCGACCGAGCCAAGTGGGATGCGCACGTCGGCCCAGTCCCAGACCCAGAAGCCGTGCAGCCAGACTTCTTTCTCACGGCCCCATCGCGCGGGCCGGGAATCGTCGCAGACGAATGTGCCCTCGGGCGTGGTCACTTCACCCGTTGCAGGCTTGCCTGCCGAATTCAACGTGCTGGCGATGTGTAGGTAGCCCGAATTGGGATACCGGGCGAGCGTCATGGGCTTGTCCTCAAAGAAGACTTCCAGTCCGGGGTCGGACTGATACGTCGTGGCGCTGTTGATGCCTTGGAGGTCGGGGATGCCTAGGGCCTTGAGATCGGCCTGCCACACCTGGCCTTTGGCCGACTTGTCGAGTCGATCGAGCACGGCAGGATCAACGACCTGCTTCCAACCGGTCACCGCGCGCCCGCCCATCAGGCGAACGATCTCGTCTTTACGGGCTCGGTATATGATCGGGGCCGCTTGCGTGCCGCTGTCCTGCGCGGTCAGTTCGAATGGCTGCGGCAGTTCGTAGACGCCGCCGCGCAGTTCGACGGTGATTCCGCCTGCGGGCAGAGGGCCGCGGGCCTTACGCTCGCGGATCTCATCGCGTGCCCGACGGAGCGTGGCATAGGGGCCGTCGGTCTTGGCCGCGTTCGGCTCGTCCAGTGTGCCCGACCAAGCGTCGTTGCCTTTGGGGCTCACGTAGAGCGTGTTGCCCGCCGCAGTGCGGCATACGAGCATCAAAGCGGCAATTGCGGTCACGGTGATGATTCGCAACATCAACGATTTCCTGTGCTCTTGAGGGATGAGCGGACCTTCCTTTGCCTCTCGGAATGGCGATGGTACACGTTTCGTAATGGACTGCGACACGCAAGATCGGGGACTGCGAGGGGGGTGGGGGTCCCTTTCCATGCCGGCGGTGAACCTGTCGCACCCGCGAGGTTCTTTTCCGGCATGGTGAGAGACCCCCGACCCCGTTACGCCGGCCACGGATTGGGTGGCATGCCGCCACGCGGCGCAGCCGCGCTCTCGGCATGGAATACGCCGTGACACTCCCATGCTCACCCGATGCTTCGCATCGCGAGAGCATGCCCCACGAATTGCGGACGTCGTCGTTTCGCCAATTCCTAAAATGGGTTCGCGGGCGCGAGTTCCCATGCTTTCACCTGCTTGACTGCCGCTACGCCGCCGTCGGCGAAGAGGGCTACGCCGAGGCTGTCGTTGCGCGTGGGGTAGACGCGACGGCCGATCGCCTGGCGGTCGTCGGCGTAGACCTCGACGACCGACTTGTCGACAAACACGCGGAGCGTCAGCGGCTCGTCTTTCTTGTGTTCGAAAGGAGCTCGTTCGACGACCTTGCGTCCCGCGTCGCCGCTTCGCGTGGAATCGAAGACGAGTTGCTTGGCTTGGGAGTCGTAGTACAGCAGGGTCTCCTCTGTTCCGTCGCCCGAGGCGCGGACCTTGACGCCGACGCGTTTCGCCGACCCGGGCACGAACTCGACGGCCAATTCGCACGAGTCGCCGACCACGCCTTCAAGCCGATGCGTCCGGCCGCCGGCCAGCGCCAGACCGCTCCAGGTCTTCTCGCCGCAGCGAAGCATCTCCAGTTCCTTAACGGGCCGCATGCGCAGGGCGCCGTCCTCGCCGAGCCAGAGCGTTCGCGGCAGGCCGTAGACGCCCGACCATCCCTTGGCGTTCTCGTTCGGCGGGTTGTCGGTCAACCAGGCCCACATGATCTGGCGGCCCTGCCCGTCGATGAGGGCCTCGGGAGCGAAGTACGTGTTGTCGATCCAAGACATGCGTCCGTGGTTGTTGGGATAGAATCGATCGTTGCGGTAATCGCCGACGTAATACTGGCATCCCTTGTTGTGGCTGATGAACAGCAACAGATGCTTTCCGCTCGCCGGTCCGCCCTCCGGGCTGGACGGCAGGGGCAGGAAGCTCGGGCACATGTTGTCTTCGCTGCGATCGGTCCACTGGGGATTTCGCTCGTAGAAGACGTGGAGGTATTTCCAGTGCTTCAGATCGTCGGAAGTGAACAGATAGAGCCGATCGCCCTGTTCCTGCAACGGGGAGTCGGGCTGGCGTCCGATCTTGTTGAGCACGAGCAGGTTGCCGGTGAGGACGTAGTAATGCCCGTCCTTCTTCCAGATGTTCGATGGATCGGCCGAGCCGCAGAAGAAGCTCTTTGCGTCGGGGCCTTTCATTTCCGTGACGCCCCATTCGGTCGATCGGATGACCGGGTTGGCCGCGAGCTTGGTCCAGCGGTCGAATTCGCGATCGCAGCTCTTGGCCAGCCCGATGCCTTTGTCGCCCCAGAGCATCCAGTAGGAAAGGTACGCGGCGCCGTCGTCGTCGACGAACGCCCCGCCGCTGAAGCAGCCTTCGTCGCCGCTGCCGGGCCCGATGGCGTCGGGATGGTGGCGCCAATGCACGAGGTCCTTGCTGGAGATGTGCCCCCAGCAGAAGCCCGATCCGTTGCGGTTGTAGAGATACATTAGATGGTAGCGGCCGCCGGCGTAGAAGCCGCCGTTGGGATCGCCCGGCATGCCCATGTCTTCCGGGGTGCAGAAGTGATAGCGAGGGCGATAGGGGTCGGCCAGCAGACGCTCGCGCAGCAACCGCGTGGAGCGGACCGCTTCGTCGGGCACGGGGCCTGTGAACGTCCACGCCTTGGGGACCGGGGCCCACGCGATGCGTCCGTCGCCCGGCTCGGGCACGGACGCTGCAATGACCGTGGCGCCCTTGCCGTCGAGGACCAGGCAGCCCTTTTCGATGCGCACGTGACCCACCAGCCGGATGTGATTGAATCGCCCCATCTTTTCCCGCAGCCCTTCGTCGGCGAACGACCACCACGCCCAAGGCTTCAACCCGGCCGAGACCTGGCCCGGCACGAGGGCCGCGATGGTTGCCCGATCGAGCGGCCTGGCGTAAACCCGGGCGTCCTTGATCCGTCCAGAAAACTCCCGCTGGGCGTCGCGCGCTTCGAGGTGCCTCCGCCCGAACATGACCACCGCCTGGGGGCCGAACACCTGGGGCGCA
>CAZFKF010000748.1:0-3688 GCA_964518805.1 uncultured Planctomycetaceae bacterium
GCGGGCGTATCGACTGGCGGTGACCATGCCGGAAAGCATGAGCCTCGAACGGCGCCGCATGCTCAAGGCGCTTGGTGCTCACTTGATTCTCACGCCGGCGGCCGAGGGCATGCCCGGCGCCGTGCGAAGGGCAGAGGAGTTGGTGTCCCGAAACAACAACTACTTCATGCCGCAGCAGTTCAAGAATCCGGCCAACCCGGAGATCCATCGCAAGACGACGGCCGAGGAGATTTGGCGCGACACGGAGGGGCAGGTCGACATCGTAGTGTCGGGAGTGGGCACAGGAGGGACGCTCACGGGCGTTGGGCAGGCGCTCAAGGCGCACAAACCCGGCGTGAAGATGGTGGCTGTCGAACCGGCCACGAGTCCCGTGATCACGCAGCGCATGGCCGGCGAGGAGTTGCGACCGGGCAAGCACACGATTCAGGGCATCGGTGCCGGTTTCATCCCCGAAGTCCTGAGCCTGGACGTCATCGACGAGGTCGTTCCCGTGGCCGATGAGGACGCCATGGAAACCGCGCGACGTCTGGCCCGCGAGGAGGGCTGGATGGTGGGGGTCAGCAGCGGGGCGGCGGCCTGGGCCGCTCTCAAGCTCGCCCGGCGCGAGGAGTACCGTGGCAAACTCATCGTGGCCATCCTCCCCGATCTCGGCGAGCGCTACCTGTCAACGAAACTCTTCCCCGAGTGATCTCAAGAAAATCAAGCGGCCCGGCGGGTTTCCGCGGGCCGCTTGGGGATTCTCGCTGATTCAGGCGATCCGTTGCCCGACCAGGCTCGTCAAGTTGCTTACTTCGCGGGCTTGGGAGCCGGGGGGGCGGCGGGGGCCGGAGCTGCAGCCGGAGCAGCGGCCGGGGCGCAGCAGCCGACTTCGCACGCCGGAGCGCACTTCGCAACACGGCACTTCCGGACCTTGCAGCACTTCACTTTGCAGCAGCGCTCTTTCGGGCAACGAACCTTGCGGCAGCGCTCCTTGCAGCACTTCTCTTTGCAGCACGTCGGGGCGGCGCAGCACTTCGGGGCTTCGCAAGCCTTCGGGGCTTCGCAAACCTTGGGGGCGGCGCAGCACTTCGGAGCTTCGCAGACCTTAGGGGCAGCGCAAACCTTGGGGGCGGCGCAGCACTTCGGGGCTTCGCAGCACTTCGGGGCTCGGCAGCAGCGTTCCTTCGGGCAGCGAACCTTGCAGCACTTCTCTTTCACGCACACCGGGGCGCAAACCTTGGGGGCTTCGCAGCACTTCGGGGCCTTGCAGCAGCGCTCCTTGGGGCAACGCACCTTGCAGATCTTCTCTTTGCACACTGGGGCGCACGCCGGGGCGCAGGGCGCCGGAGCGCACTTGGCCGCCTCGCAAGCCGCGGGGGCGCAACAGCCACCATTGAGGATGCCAGCCTGGGTAGCGCTGACCGCAAACAACAGTGCAGCCATCGCCATCACCGGAAGAAGGACACGACGGTTCATAGGGGACACTCCTTGTTAGGAAAGACTGAGTGGGATACTGACGCAGTCTAGCGTGACCGGGGGTTTTGCCTCCAATCTAACGAAAACTATCGTCGATCGGGCGGGAGTTCTTTTAGCCAGTCGCCCTATTTACGCCATGTCTCGCAAAACACGTCCCCACATATGGCGCTCATGACGCCTTTAACGGCAGAAGAAGCTCTTACACCACTCCTTCAGTCTATATAAGTTCACCTATAAGTATTTGTGTGCGGCGACATGTTCATGTCACATACCCATCGTAAAGGTGGATTGGAGTCGATTGATTCGATGATTCCTCGTGTGCGTTTGGGTTCCGCGCGTTTCGGGGGTTGTGTGTTCTGGTCCAGACTACATGGTCGCACGGCATCACCTAGAGTTGTCGTGACAGATGTCGCCAACTTGCCTTCGCAGAGAGTGTCCCGCGAGAATTGCCTATGGAATCGACCACCCCCCAGGCCGACTGGATCTACTCTTCGTACGCCGAGATTCCTGACTTGGCAGAGCTCGTCGACATATTCGTTGCCGAGATGCCCGAGCGTGTCCAGAATCTCCTCGCCCGGCTCGACGATGGAAATTGGGAGGAATTGCGCCGCGCCGCGCATCAGCTCAAGGGAGCCGGCGGGAGCTACGGTTTTGCCCCAATCACTCCGGCCGCAGCTCGCGTCGTACAGGCAATCCGCAACAACCTACCCGAAGCGGAAATCCGTCGGTCCGTTGAAGATCTGACCAGTCTCTGCCGTCGCATGCGCGGTGGCACACCGTAGTCTTCTACCACCACGAAGTGCCCCGAAAAACAGAGTCTCCCTGGCAAAACGGCGCCCAAGCAAGCGCCACGCCCACGCAAACACTCCCCCCGCATCCATATTCACCCCCAGTGTTTCCCAATCGCGCACCCATCTTGGGTGGTTCCATGGGGGCCACGCCCCACTGGGTTCCATCTCCATCGCTCCACGAAACAGACGTTCACTGGAATACTCGAAAGAAGGGGATTTTCCTTGACACGGTTGGAGCGCGAAGAAACAATCGCAATTGAGTTTGGAGAATTCTCGAAAACTGCCGGCGGTGTCGGGGCCAACGGCATACAGAATTTGCTTCATAAGGAGCGCCCATCATGGGTCGGTCCTCGCGTCGTACGGGCAAGCGTGGTTTCTTCGCCAGATTGTTGCAGGGTATTCTCGGGCCCGAAGTATCACCGAGGACCGATTCCGTCGCTCGCCGCCGCAAAGGAGTCTCCCATCGTCGCCTCCGCTTCGAGGGGGTTGAAGACCGGCGCATGCTTTCGATCGGGGTGAGTTGGGCGGCCCCGGTCCTGACATTGACGGGCAATGGCGGGTCCGATTCGGTGTCCGTGGTGGGGCGTGCCAGCTATGTCGACGTCTTCGTCAACAACAACTTCCAGGCGCGGCTTCAGACTGCCACGGCGAGCAACGTGACTTCCATCCAGTTCACGGACTCCGGGGGCAACGACTCGCTCACGGTCCAGGGCATCCAGCCGTCGGGCAGTCTTTCCGTTGGGCTTTCGGGCGTCGAGAGCCTCGCCCTGGTCCGAGGCAGAAACGTGACCGTCAACAACGCGGCCAGCACGCTGAGTTTCGGCACGTCGAAACTGACGGGCGCTTTGACCGTCAACTCTGCCGGACCGTTGACGCAGAACGGTTCGGTCTCCGTAACCGGACCGACGACCCTCGCCGTGACCGCCGGCGACATCACGCTGAACAACCCCTCCAACAACTTTTCCACGTTGAACGTGAACGCTGGCGCTGCGGGCCAGGATCTGTCGCTCCGAGACGTCAACGCGGTCGTCCTCGGCTCCATCAACGTTGGCGGCAACCTGACGGTGCAAGCCAACCTGAATTCGAGCAATCGGGTTGCCGTCTCCCAAACCGCCCCGATGACGATTGGCGGCAGCACGACGCTCACGGTCGGCTCCGCAAGCACCGTCAAACTGGATAACCCCGGAAACGACTTGCACGGAGCAGGGGGGAGCGCTTCGGTCTCGGCCGGAGCGCACGCCACGCTTCGCGACGCCGGGCCGTTGAATCTGGGCACTTCGGCCCTGACGGGTAATCTGACGGTTATCGGCGGGGGAGCGATCACCGAAAGTGGCAACCTGGTCGTGAGGAAGACGGCAACCTTCACCACGATACCCGCCGCCGACATCACCCTCGACTCGTTCGACAACAACGACTTCGGCACCTTCGCCGCCAACGGTTCT
>CAZFKF010000749.1:0-3683 GCA_964518805.1 uncultured Planctomycetaceae bacterium
CGGCGACAACAAAGGCGTGGGCCAGATTTTCGACCATCACTTCGTCGAATTCACCTACGCCGACGGCACGAAACTCTACAGCCAATGCCGCCACATCCCCAGCACCTGGATCAACGTCTCGGAAGCCGCTGCCGGCACCGAAGGCGAATCGAACTGCGCCGGCTGGATCAAGGGCAAGGAAGAGTGGCACTTCAAGGGCAAGAACCTCAATTCCATGGTCCAAGAGCACAAGGACCTGCAGGACGCCATCGCCAGCGGCGCAAAGTACAACGAAGGCTACCACGGCGCCACCAGCAGCATGACCGCCGTGTTGGGCCGCATGGCCACCTATTCCGGCCAGGTGGTCAAGTGGGACGACGCCGTGGCCAAGGGAACGACCGAGTTCCCGGCCACGCTGGCCTGGGACGCCAAGGCTCCGGTCGAGCCCGACAAGGACGGCAACTACCCGATCCCGGTGCCTGGGGTCTACAAGCCCTACGCGTGACCCCGGCTGAGGCGTTCAGACCTCGGTAACAGCACGGCGACCGGCGGATCGCGCGTTGAAGCGCGGCCGCCGGTCGCGGTTCTTCTTGGAGCGGCCCATCGGCCACGGGCGCGTCAGAAGTTCGAGTTGGCGTTTCCGCCGCCTTTGAGAACCGGGCCGGAGAACCGCGTCACGGTTCCTGCGCCGAGGATGGAGAAGCCCATGACTCGCTCAAGAGGCGCCGTGAGCTTCGCCAAAGTCACGTCCAGGGCCACCAACCGGTCCTCGGCGATGAATACGCGATCGCCGGGCAGGATCTGGTAGTTCGTCGTGGCGACGCCTTGCGCGGTGATCTCCTCCCAGGATACCGGCAGGATCTGCATCACGTCCGGACAAACGGACGGCCGCGAGATCCAGATCTTGGTCGACGAGACCTGTTGCAGACCGTTGACCTGGGAGATCGCATCCAGCACGGTTTCGTTGCCCGTAATGGGGAACCGATAGACGCTGTCTCCCAGGCCGGCCCCCTGCGTGATCACGTAGTACACCTTGCTGTTGAAAGCGTACACGTCGACCGAGACGTCGGGATTGTCCAGGTAGGTGGACAGGTACTGTTGAATGACGCTTCGGGCTTCGGCAATGGTCATGCCCGCCACGCGGACGCTGCCGTAGCTGCCCAACGTGACGCTGCCGTCGGGCCCTACCAGATGCCGCCCGGCGATCTGCTGCCGCGCGGCGAAATCGGCCAGGCTCACCGTGACGATCGGCTGCTTGAGGAACCGGCGCAGATGCTGAAGGACGGCCTGTTCGGCCTCGCCGACAGTCATTCCGGCAACGGCGACGCTCCCGTACAGAGACCCAAGCTTGACGATTCCCTCAGGCTCGATCCGGTAGACGCCGCTGATCGGCACGTCGGGCAGCGTGCCTTGGACCTGGATCTGAAGCAAGTCGAGGGTCTGCAGGTGGTAGGGTGGTCGCGGCACCAAGCGTACAGCTTCGATCAACAGGATGTCGGGCGGCTCGATCCGGTAATCCGGCAGAATGGCCTTCGACAACTCGCTGGGCACCGAACCGGGCGGCGGCGTGTGGACCGCCTTCGGCTGCGGCACCGTGTGGCAGCCGCCTGCCACCCACAACAGCGTGAGGCAGAGGACCATCGTTGCCAGCGGCGCGGGGAGTCGTCCAAGACGAAAACTACTGATCATTGCCAGCGATACCGGACTCGCCTCAGAAAAACGACCATCCCGTCCGTCGGGATTTCACCTGCAATCCTCCCAATCATAAGCTTCGGCAGAACCGTAACGAACGATGCAAACGAAACCCACCCGCACCCGTCGGGCCGTTCTCCCGTGTTCGGGATGTGCCGATGGTAACGGCTTTACGTAGAGGCCGGCGGAAGGCTGGGGAAACCGTAGCGAATATGCCGAAGATGCCGCGGCGAGGCTTTGCTCCGCAAGGGGGGAGGGGGTTACCGCAGCGTGAACAGCCGGCGGGCATTGGAAGACGTTCGGCATGCGAGGTCCTCTGCGTTTTCGCCTCGCAGCTCAGCCAAGGCTCGCAATGTCACCACCAGGTGTGACGGCTCGTTGCGCCTCTCCTTGCCGCGCAAGGGGTGGGGCACCAGGTAAGGACTGTCCGTTTCCAGAAGGATGCGGTCACCGGGAATCGCGGCAGCCGCTTCGCGGAGCAAGAGGAACTTCTTGTTCGTATAAGTCACAGCCCCGGCCAGACTGATGAACAGGCCCAACGCCAGGCAGGCTTCGGCAAAGGCCCTCGCGCCGCTGAAGGCGTGGATCGCGCCGCGCAGCGGCCCCCTCGCGGCAGCGTCGCGAAGCATCGCAAGGACATCCGCTTCGGCCTCGCGGCAATGGATCACGAGCGGCAAATCGCGATCCTGCGCAAGTCGGAGATGCCGGTCGAAATAGTCCTGTTGAAGTGCGAACGGAGTGAAATCCCAGTGGCGATCCAGCCCGGTCTCTCCGATAGCCACGACGCCAGGTTCGCTGGAAAGCCGAACCACCCGGTCCCAGTCATCCGGCTGCGCTTCGGCACAGTAGTTGGGCTGAATCCCTACGGCGGCGAATATGCCAGGATGCGACGCGGCCAACCGCACCGCGGCTTGGCTGGACGCCGCGCTGATCGCCGGACAGATCATCGCCTCGATTCCCGCTTCAGCAGCCCTCGCCAGCACCGCCTCCCGGTCGGCATCAAATTCCTGGACGTCCAGGTGCGCATGCGTGTCGATGAGCGAGGGAACGCGAGATGGGGAATGTGGGACGCGGGATGCGGGAGGTTCCGTCATCCGAAATGCCTTTCGTCCCCAGCCTCTCAACCTCGAAACAGCGTCGCCGTGGCCGTTTTGGCCCAGTCGAACGGCCCCCACCAGAAGAAGAACACCGGGAGAGCGATCGCGATCACCAGGCAGTAGACGCCCGAGGGAGACCACAGCGGCACGGCAGCCGTGGAGCGCTCGGCCGGTTCCGGGTCGAGGATCATCACGCGCACAATGCGCAGGTAGTAGAACAGGCTCAGCACCGTAGTCAGAACGCCGATGCCCAGCAGCCCCAGCAGTCCCGCCTGATACAGCGAGGCGAAGATGGCGAACTTGGCCGAGAAACCGGCCAGGGGCGGCAACCCGACCAGACTGAAGAGCACAATGGCGAAGCACACCGCCAGGCCGGGCGAGCGGCGCACGAGCCCAGCATAGTCGTCGATCTGCTCGCTTCCCAACGCGTTCCGCAGGAATGCCGCGGCGCCAAAGGCCCCAAGATTCAGCACCAGATAGATGGCCGCATAGAAGATCATTCCGGCCACAGCCTCAGACGCATCGACCTTGCTCGTAGCAGCCAGAATCACGGCCGCGGCCATGGGCATCATCATGTAGCCGGCGTGAGCGATGGTGGAATAGGCCAAGAGCCGTTTGATGTTCGTCTGCCCGTACGCCGCCAGGTTGCCGTACGTGCAGGTCAAGGCGGAAAGCAGAACGATCAAGCCGCTCAGGAAGACCCGGGCCGGTTCGACGTCGGCAAAGGCGATCGTCAGCCGGGCCAGGAGCCCGATCTCCGCCGCCTTGGAGGCCACCGAGAGGAACGCGCCCACTTCGGCGGTCGCTCCTTCGACGACGTCCGGGGCCCAGAAGTGAAACGGAACCGCCGAGAGCTTGAAAGCCAGCCCGACGGCCAGCATGCGTCCACCCAGCACGAACAACAAGCCTCGATCG
>CAZFKF010000750.1:0-3680 GCA_964518805.1 uncultured Planctomycetaceae bacterium
TTTCGCGATCCAATTGCCCCACCCGATGGAATGCGACCCCATCGTGATGCTTAAAGGACCCCAAGAGGTCATTCTACTTGCCGTCCCACGGCGACGCCACCCGGCGGGTGAGACCGCGGATCGGTTGGATTGGGCCTACGGCTCCGCAACAACCACCGTTGCCCAGCCGTCCAGTCGCGGCAGCGAGAACGAAATCGTGCCGGCGGATCGCGTTGCGGGAAGCGTACTGGGCTCTTTTGCCGAAGTGTAGGCCCGGGCCGACAACTTTTCGGGGAGGAAAGAGAACGCCGGCAAGCGAACGGCGACGTTGGTCTTCGCGCGCACTGCGTCTTTGGCGTAGTCGATGTCTTCGTTCACGAGGTGCACGACGATCCGCTTTTTGTCCGCCTGCACGACGGGGAACGCGCTGATCAGGCCGCTCGATTCGCCGGGCACGAGGCTGGCAAGCCCCAGCGACTCGGCCAACTGGCCGATCTGGACCCGCAGTTCCGGCTTATAGGTCTTGAAGAAGTTCGAGCCGACGTCGTCCGTCCAGGTAGCGGAAACCTCTCCGCGCAGCGTTAAGACCTTTCCCTGGCCGAAGCCAAACCGGTTCTTGACGCAGGAGGGGAGGTTTTCGCTCGGGCCCTCGGCGCCGGGAGTGAATCCCAGCCGCTCTGGTTCCTGGCAGACGAGCGTTCCGCCTCGCTTGACGAAATCCTGAAGGAGCCTCTTCTGATTCTCGGTCGGATCAATCGGGCTGGGGACCAGAAGCGTCTTGTAGGGCTGAAGGCAGGCAGCGGCAAGCCGGTCCTGGACGTAGCGACCGTCTCCGGCAAACACGACATCATAAGGGTAGTTGCCTTCGGTCAACGCCTGGGCGAATCCGAGATACGACGGGTAGACGGCCGGCATCGTCCGGCCGCGCTCGTTGAAGAGAAACACGATCGCCAGGGAAGAGCCCGACGTCAGGTTCCCCTCATAGAAGTCCGGATGCGAGCGGACAAATGCCGCATGCCTCGCCGAACCGGCCCAGCACTTGTCGAGGAACAGCCGCTTGCCGAGCAGGGGCTCGATGTAGTATTGGACGTAAGCCCCGTTCGAGGCGTAGGCCTCGGCCGACTGGGCTTCCAACCAGGCGTTCTTGGTCTTGCCCCGGGTGAGGGCTTCCAGAAGCACGGGGCCCATGGCTGTGGCATGGATCACGGCCGGAGAGCGGCAGTGGTGAACGGCGTAGGCCAGCTTGTGGTAGCCCGCCCATTTGCCGCGCGGGTACTTCATGGCCTCGTTGGACATCATGCCCATCGGCTCGACGTTCTGCTCGTAGATGAACAGGTCGAAGAGGTCGGCGAACATCAAGGCCCGGACCCAATGGCCGCCGGGATTCGCCGTGCCCAGGTCGCTGGCGTTGGTGCACAACGCGATCTTCTTCCCTTTCTGAGCCGCATGGGCCCGAAGAGCTTCGACGAGTTGCTTCCGCGTGTCGAACGCGGCCTTCTCCTGGCACGCGATGAATTCGCGGAAGAGGAGATCGTCCTGGCCGGTATTGTGGTGCGGGCGGCGGGCCGGATTGGCGAGGTCTTGTAGAGGGCTGAGGCGGGCAATCACGGCCTCCGCCTGGAACGCATCGAGGCCGAATCGCCGTTTCAGGTCCTCGGCGCTGAACTTGGCGTGGAGGTGCTTCGCGAAGTTCGCCATGCAGTGCCGGCAGAAGCCTCCGCGCAGGAAGCCGCTGACGAACGACGCGCTCATCGGCGTGTCGACCATGACCAGGTCCGCGCCCGAGTCGATCCCTCGTCTTCCGAACTCGATCTCCCAGCGCACCCAGTCGGGGTTGTTGACGCACATGAAGATCATCTCCGGACTGAGTTGGGCCGGCTTTCCGCGGGCGTCGCGGCAGGCCATCTTCTCCAGGTCCGGCCAGGCTTCCCGCATCGCCGGAAAGCCCTCGATGCCGTTGACGACGCTGACCACGAGCAGCCCCGCCTTGTGGCATGCGTCGGCAAACGCCTTGTCGTCTTGGTACTTGGCCTGGACCGCCGGAACCATCTCGCGGTGCGTGAGGATCGGGTGCGTCCCGCTGATGCCGCCCCACACGCCGTTGACCGAGGCATGAAGCGCCGCTGCGGTCTCGGGCAGCACCGGCACCATGCAGAACGTCTGCACGCGGTCGACCCAGTCGGGAAGGCCCCGGCCGGCAGCCGGTTGGCCGGCCCGCGCGGCAAAGAGCGAGCCAGAGCACAGCAGCAGCGCCACGACAACCAGGGATCTTCTCACGGTAGACCTCCTTGATCAAATGCCGACGTGTCTTAAGCAAGCCAAGTAGGGCAGACCGAGCGCAGCGACGCACGCCGGATCTGAAGCCACATTGGGCCGACGCAACGCAGCGACATCGGCCGTAGTCAGCGGCAGTCGCCGGCAATCGTGTGGCATGCCGTCGCGCAGCGTCGGCATGTTGAACCGTCCACATGCCGACCCGCGGCTACGGCCGCGTGACGGCGTGTCACCCTGAGAGATTGCCGATCTTGCGCGTCATTGTTCGTCAGAGCACCCCCTATCCGACTTCTGGCTCACTGCTTCTACAGATCGCGGCGCCAGAAGGTGAGCAGGGCCAAGCCCACCGCGGCCAGCGTGGGGATTCCGTAGCCCAGGAGCACTTTCACCAAGGAAAACTCGCGGAGTTCATTCTGCTCGAAGAACCCGGTCTTCTTGGGCGCCGCCTGAGGGACATCGCCTCCCGATAGGACGCTCAAGAAGCTCGCCGCCTGGCGTCGCAGTTCTTCCACTTCCAGTTCGCTTCCCGGAGGGGGCACATCGGGATCGGCCTCGCGCCACGACTGGCGCAGAAGCGTGGGAAGCGACTGGCTGAGCGTAATCGGCGAAAACGCCTCCAGCCGGAAGGCGTGCAGGAGGACGTTCACCGGGTACCAAAGGAACAGCAGAACCACGATCGCCAGGAATGCCTTGCGCATCAGCGTTCCCGCGAGGAACGCCAGCGACACCTGGAGCGCGAGGACCAACGCCACCACGGCCATGGCGGCGATGATCCCGTAGAGCGTCACGCGGTCGGCCGGCGCCGCCCGCTTGACCAGCATCGCCACGCAGACGGCCGGCGCCGTGGTCACCAGAAAATTGCCGAGCACCACGGCCAGGCGCGCGGCCCAGACGGCCAAGAGGTATTCGTAGCGCGCGATCGGCCGGCTCAGAAAACCGTCGGCCAGGGCCTCGGTGCGCGAACCCGTGATGGGGTTGACCCCCAGCACCATGACCACCACGAACCAGGGGAAGATCAGCCAGGGCACCAGCAGCGAGGCGATCAAGGGCGCGGTCTGCAACTGCGGCCAGTTGGACAGGGTCAGAAGCATCGTCAGCAGGGCCGCCGCCCCCACCCAGATCCGCACCAACCAACTCCCCAGCAGGATGCGCAGGTCATGCCGGAAGATCGCCAGGAAGGGCATCATCCGTTCGCCGAGGGTTGAGATCGAACCGTTGGAAACCATGCGACTGGTCCTCTTGGAGCAACTGAAGATAAGCGTTCTCGGTTTCGTGCAGGCCAGAATGAATGGCCTGAAGCGTCAGGCCCGCGGCGTCGATCAACTTGAGCAACTCGGCCAGCATGACGGCATGGCTCCGTTCCTGCGCCACCTGGACCTTCAGCGTGTTGCCCGCCCGATGTTCCACACCCACACCTTCCAGGTTGT
>CAZFKF010000751.1:0-3663 GCA_964518805.1 uncultured Planctomycetaceae bacterium
ATTTGCGCCGATTCGCAAGGCAGGACGAGGGGCGTCTGTCGCCGCATCGCCACCTTCGCCCCCGTCTTCTCGCTCGTAGACGCTGCGCAGAACGGGTTCCTGTCGAGACTCCTCCGTGTTCCTCAGCGTCCTTTGCGACAAATCTCCTGTGTCGCTGCGGAGGACGCGGAGCCGCGCTGCGGACGATCGGTGCAATCGTGAAAGAAAGCGTTTGCCGCGACAGGAAGCCGAGATTAGAATCACCAGCGGAGAGCTGCTCTTTGTCGGGTCCGACCGGAACCGGGCTCGATCCATCTCGAAGAGGTCTCAATCGCACGCCCGCGTCGTGCAAGGGGGGTGCCATGCGCCGCAGCGTTGTGTCGGTGGTGTGGGTTCTCGTGGCTCTCGCAAAGGCCGTCACAGTCCAGGCCGCCGATTCGTCTGCGGCCGAACTCGTTGGCGGCGAGGGACTTCTGGCGATTCGTCCGGGCCCGGACGAATCGCAGCCTTGGCGGATTCTCCGCGTTGGCGACCGCTTGCCGGCGGTGTGTCAGATGCGTTCGGCCGTGGGAATATGCCGCGTGAAGACGCCTTCGGCCGCGGTGAACCTCACCAGCGACGCCCGGCTGCGACTCGATCTGCCCGGGCGGCTGCTCGTGTTGGAACAGGGCAGCGTGCTGGTGAAGACGACGGGCAAGGACGCGTGGGCCTGCGAGTCGGAAGGAGTGCGGGCGGCAATTCCCGCTGATTCCGTGGTGGAACTGTCCGCGCAGGCCGGACAGCACGTGGTCCTTGGCGTGTTTGAAGGCGCGATCGAGGCCCGGGTCCCCGGCCGCCCCCAGCCCGAACGCATCGGCGCGAAGACCCTTTGGAGTTGGCAAACCGCAGACAAGCGGACCCGTTCCGCTCCTCTTTCCACTCAAGACCAGAAGCGGCTTGCCGCCTGGGCCACGATGAAGAAGACGACGCAGGGGGTCGGACAACTCACGGTCAAGGATGCCCAATCTGAATCGCCGGTGCGACTGAGCGTGGCCCAATATCGGGCCCACTTGGTTCTCCATCCGCCGGTTGCCCTGGTGCAGATCGACCAGTCGTTCTTCAATCCCGCCTCGCAGCAAGCCGAGGGCACGTTCGTCTTCAACCTGCCCAAGGGGGCCTCGGTGAGCCGGTTTGCCATGTACGTCACTCCGCGCACGCTGATCGAAGGGGAATTGATCGAACGGAAGAAGGCGGGCAACATCTACGACGCGATCGTCCATCGCCGCCGCGACCCGGCGATCTTGGAACAGATCGACGAGAATCTCTTCAAGATGCGGGTCTTTCCCATCCCAGGGCACGATTTCAAGCGGATCCTGCTCGACTTCACCCTGCCGTTGGAGGGCGACCGCGGCGAGTTCAGCTTCGACTTGCCATTGTTCACCGACCGGGAGCCGATCTGGGACTTCCAGGTCACCGGCGCGATCCGCGGTCCCACGCGTCTGGAGTCGGTGGCCAGCCCCTCGCATCCCAAGCTGAAGTTCGACCGTCGCGGCCCTGAGGAAGTCGTCTTCGATTGGCGGGAGAGCGAATTCCGGCCAACGGGCGACCTGTCGCTGAGTTTCGTGCAGCCCGAGGGCGAGGGACCGCGGTTGCAGAGCTACACAGCCCCGCCGCTGCTGAGCACAAGCCGGGATGCGCCCCGAGAGCCCCTGGCCGACCGGGCGGTGACCTACTTCTCGGCCACGCTGCCGCCCGAGGCTGCGCCGGCGATCCCGCGGCAGCCTGCCGACGTGGTGGTTCTGGTCGAGACCTCCGCCAGCGTGAAGAACCACCGTCTGGCAAGACATGCGGCGCGGATGGTCCTGCAGAACCTCCCGCCCGACTGCCGGCTCCGAGTCGCAGAGGCCGACGTTTCCTGCCGCTGGCTCACCGATGGCTGGACCACGCCCGACAGCCCCCAGGCTCGCAAAGCCCTCCAACAGCTCGATCAAGGCGTGTTCTTGGGGAAGTTCCAGTTGAACGACGCCCTGCAAGAGGCCCTCACGGCTTTCGAGGCCAAGAAGTCGCCGCGGCGGCGAATCGTGGTCTTCGTCGGATCGGGAAAGTCGCCTCTCGATCGATCGTCCTACACGCTGCCGACCGAGGAATTTGCCGGCCGGTTCCGCAGTCTGGACGTCGTCCCGTACGCTGCGCTCGTGGAACCGGACAACGACACGGAACTGGCCCGGTTTGCGTCGGTCGTTGCCGCGTCCGGCGGAGCGGTGTTTCAGGCCACCAGGCGGAACGACCGCAGGGAGATGTTCGATTGGCTGCTGGCGGGCCTTGCACGTCCCAGGCAAATCGTCCGCGTGGAGGTCGCTGGGGCCGACCGAGAGGACCTGTTCTATCCCACTGCCTGGTTCCCCGGGCGGCCGTGGAGCGTCATGGGCCGCACACCGATCTTGCAGAGCGTGAACCTGGACCTCACGATCCACGAGGACGGCAAGCCGGTCGAGCGTCGCTACGAATTGAAGGCCGCTCCCGGACAGGACGACGTCTTCCTGGGCCGCCTCTGGGCCCAACGCAAATTGGAGCGGCTCTATCCCAAGGCTCGCTCGAGGCCGGAGGAAAACGCCCCGTTCGCCACGCCGGCGTCCCAAGCCGCTGACGATCCCATCGGGCGGCAGATCCTGGCCATCGCCCAGGAGTGGAGCCTGCTGACACCCTACACGGCGTTCCTGGTGCTGGAAAGCGAGAGGGACTACCGGCAGTGGAACGTGGACCGAAGCCTGCGCCGCCGCTACTGGAAGCCAGCCGAGGCCCTCGCGCACGAGACGCCGCAAGGCGACGTCTATTCCGCTCATCGCGCCAGGCTGGCGGCGGCGGCCTTGGCGCGTCAGAAAGCTGCCGAGGCGAAGCAGTTCGATCAGGCCCTGCGATCGGCCCGCGAGGCGTCCACCGCCGGAAACGATCGCTTGGCCCAGGCTATTCTGGCCGCGGCCGGCCGATCGTCCGCCGCCGCTCAGTCGGCGGAGTACGCCGACTTAAAGCGACAGGCCGACGCCCAGGTGCATCGCGACGCGTTGCTGGAGGCCTTTGGCCCGCACCGCTGGCTGTTCATGCCTCCCGAGCGGCCCCAACCCGACCGCTATCAGCCCAGCATCGCGCCGCTGTTGGCCGGCCCGGCCAATGCGGATTTCGAGCGATGGCATCCGTACGCCGATCGGCTGCTCAAGGAGGTGCGTGTCGAGCCGGAGACGATGACGCTCGAACGGCTCGTCGCGCTTTTGGCCGATCAAACGGGGCTCAACGTGGTGCCCGACCTCAGGGCACTGAAAAAGGCGGGAATTCCTTTCGAGCCGGAGATGGCCCAACTCTCTTGGTCGTCAAAATCGTCGTCGACGAAGAAGGCGGTCAAGCGAGCCGCGGCGGACGATGCGGACCCGTTCGCGGACCTGACGGACCCCCGCAAGACGCGACCCGCGCAGGAAACGCACCGCGACGGCGTCGTGGTCCCGCAGGAGGCAGCGAGGAGGAACCTCGCGCAAGAAATCCAACGCAGCGCAGACGAGACTCTCTACAGGCACACGAAACCCGAGCCCGGGCGGGACTTCGTCGGCTGGGGGCGGATGTCGCTGCGCAGCTACGCAAAGTTCGTCCTCGCGCAGAAGGGCCTGGTGCTGGTCGAGGAGACGCCTCGCTTACTCATCACGACGCCGGAGCAAG
>CAZFKF010000752.1:0-3660 GCA_964518805.1 uncultured Planctomycetaceae bacterium
GTCGGCGGCGTATTGCGGGCCGGCGCCCGGCGACATCAACCCGTGGGCGATGCCGTCGTACTTGAAGTAGTTCACCCGGTACTTCTCGACCATCTCGGCGCAAACCTCGCGGAACCGGCCGTAGTACTTCGGTCCGGCCAGCGAGAAACCATTGGCGTTGGTCTCGAAGCCTTGGGTCTTGCCGTAGCGCATCCGCTCGTCCTTGGCCGAGCCGTAGCCGCCCCACGGCGAAAGCCAGACGCCCACCGACGTGCCGTAGCGCGCCGCGGCGTCTCGAAGCGGCGCGAACCCGCGAGGGAACCCCGCGTGGAACCGCCACAGCGAGCGGTTGTCGTCCCAGCCGTCGTCGAAGACCACCGAATCGAGCTTCACACCCCGCTTCTGCACCAGTTCGCGGCCGAACAGATCGATGACCGTCAGGCACTGCTCCTCGTTCATCTTGCGGTCGCCCCAGGCGATGTCGTACCAGGAGTTGTAGTGCAGGAACGGCTGGTAGGGGCGGGGACGCTCGCGTTCGAGAAAGCAGAGAAATGCGCGCCGCATCTGGCCGGCAGGCGCAACGCCCAACACGCAGGTCCGCGTGCATGCCTCGCCGGGCTGTAGCTGGCGGAACGTGCCCACGGTACAGACGATTTGCCCGCCGACAGCGCGATTGGCTGCCATGGGATGCTCGCACGCGGCGAACGCGTTGCCGCACACGACCGGAGACCCGTCCACCTCGCCGCCGATCTTGGCCGCGGGCGCTTCGAGGCGTACCAGCGTCAGCATGTGCGGCGTCAGCGGCTGCCGATCGGCTTTCAAAGTCAGTGCCTGGCGAACGTAGTTGGACTGGTCGCGGAGCGTGATCTGCCACAGGACTTGGGCGGCCCCGCTGCCCAGCGTCATCGGCACGGTGGCCCGCCATCCAGCGTTGTGTTCCGCAGCACACACGGCGCGGGGACTGGGGGCGAGGCGTTCGAGGGTCGCTTTGCCGCTCGTAGTGATGTCCATCGCGTGCGGGGCCTTGGCCGTATCGGCCGCGGCCAGAAACGGCCCCTTCTTGCCCGGCAGCGTGGCGTTGGCAGCCCGGTCGGTGAACTGGACGAGGGCCACGCCGTCCGGCGCGACCTCGAAGACCGCTTTCAGGACGTCGTTCTCGAAAACCAGACGCGTGCCGTCGAGCGTGGCGGTCGATCGGCCCGGGGCCGGTCCGGGGTATTCGATCGACCAGGCGGATCGACAGGCGACGCTCAGCAGGGCCATCAGCGTGCATGTCGTCGCCGTGTGCATCGCGCCATACCACGACTTCGGATGCCTCATCGCGTCGCTCCTGGGGAAAGGAAGTTGCTGGGGACTTGGATTCGGTCGCCAGCCAGATTCTAGCAATCCTTCACCAGGAGGTGAAACGTGCCGACGGTTTCCGGACTGTCATTCTGGTAGCCCACCGCGGCGTAGCCGCAGCGGCGGGGATCCTCGCCCAACCCCTCAACAAGGAGGGTACCTTCGTCGCCTCCAAGCGGTTAAGATCGGGACAACCGGCCTCTTGGTCCATCGATCTTCCGTCCTCTCTGCCGGATCCCGGATAACGATGTCTCACCACGATCGCGCCCTAGAAACCGAGGAAGACCGCATCCGCCTGGTGTTCGGGCTCCCGGACCACGCGCCTCTGCCCCCCGTGAACAAGGAGACGCTGGCCCAGTACCACGAGTACCTTCTCGGCAAGTTGTCGTTTCCGTTTCAGGCGTTGTACGCCGAGACGGTGCCCCCGGTGAAGCAAATCGTCCGCTACGTAAGCGTGGTGGGGCCCTCGGAAGATACAAGGCGTCGCCAGTATGGGCTCTTCTGCAAGATCGAACTGGGCGATCGGACGCTGGAGGTGCCGTTGGCCGAAGTAGGGATGCGTGAGGACGACCCGAACCGCCAACTGGCAGAAGACTACCTGTACTGGCTGTGGAACGGCCGATAAGCGGGTTTGCTGGATTTGAGGACGTCGCGTGACGATCTGTCACCAACGTCCTCCGTCGTATGGTCCGTGGGTTGGCTCTCCAGAGCAGGTCGGGTGTGAGCATGATTCCTGGCAAGAACCGGTCGGCTCTGGAGGGCCGACCCACGAAAGCCCCACGAACGCTCATGAATCCTCACATGAAGTCCCGCGTGTCACGGGCCGATGGGGCCGCAGTGCTCTTCGCCATGGTCTTCCCCACCCTGCTTACGTGGGTCTACTTCGTGCTCCTGCCCCGATGGGCTCCGGGGCTCGCACAACCTGCTTACACGGTGGGAAAGGCGATCCAGTTCCTGTTTCCGCTGGCTTGGGTCTTGGCGGTCCGGCGGCAACGTCTGGCCCCGCCCCCGCGAACCACGGCGGGGGTGGCGGAGGGCTTCGCGTTTGGAACAGTCATCTTCGCGGCGGCCGTCGGGCTGTATTGGGTGTGGCTCCGGCCCGCGGGCGTGATACAGGGGGCCGCGGCCGAAATCGAGACCAAGCTGCATGGCTTCGGCGTGCATGGCGCGGCGGCCTACGTGGCCCTGGGCGCGTTCTACTCGATCGTCCACTCGTTCCTGGAAGAGTACTTCTGGCGGTGGTTCGTCTTCGGGCAGCTTCGCACGATCATCCCTTGGGGAATGGCCGTGGCCGTGTCCAGCGCGGCATTCATGGCGCACCACGTCATCCTTTTGGGCACGTACTTCGGCTGGAACTCGCCGGCGACGTACGTGTTTTCGCTCGCGGTGGCCGTGGGAGGAGCGTACTGGGCATGGCTCTACCAGCGGAGCCGCTCGCTCTACGGCCCGTGGGTCAGCCACCTCCTGATCGACGCCGTCATCTTCGCCGTGGGTTACGACCTGGTGCGGACCATGTTCGCTTGACGCGACCGGAGGGCGTATGTCCCTTCAAAACGATCCGGACAAATCGTCTTGGCTCGACACGGAGACCAAGGCACTCCTCCAGCCCACTCCGCCGGAAAAGTCGACTTCGATCGGAGTCTCGGGCTTCACGCTCGTTCTGCTCAAGAAGGGCCTGGAGCCCGATCGCATCGCCCGCGCACTCCAGCGGATCTGGCGTGATCCGAGGCGCTCGGCTGCTTCGGTCCTTCTGGGGTCGTGTCCGGTCGTCGTTCGCTCGGGCCTGGTGGTGGAAGAGGCCCTGGCGGGGCAGTTCGAACTGATTTGCTGCGACTGCATTTCCGTGTTTGTGCGGGATGAAATTGCCGCCGAAGGGGCTTCCGAATACCTGCGACAACTCTATTCGCAGTTGCGCTTGAGCCCTGAATTCGAGCCGGTCTTTCTGGCAATCCAATTTGTTCCCGACAGCGATTTGGGAAGGCGATTCTGCGATCAATTTCTGTCTACGGCCGCGGGCAAGAGCGTTCGGTTCGGCTGTGACTTCCTGATGCGAGACCGAGTCTTCCGGAAGAAGGCCCGCATGATGGCCCATTGGGCGACGGAAATCGGCGTGCGTCTGGCTATCGAGGAATAGGAGTCGTCGCGAGACGAAGGGGCGTTCCCGCTAGAACGGCGGAGAAAGCGAACGGCCATCACCGGGGGTGGAAGCTGCGTCGGGCGCGGATTCGGCGACGCTGCGTCGCAATTGGCCGCAGGCGGCGTCGATGCGGTCGCCCTTGCGGCGAGACTTCCAGATACCATGAAAGAGCCGGGGTCTCCAAGAAAAGTACGCTTGGGAGC
>CAZFKF010000753.1:0-3650 GCA_964518805.1 uncultured Planctomycetaceae bacterium
CGGCCCCGGGAAGCACTTCCAACGGGATGCCTCGCCGATCGAGCTTGGCTTGCAGGCGGTCGGCCTGAGCGCGGATCGTGTCGCCGTGGTTCGACGCGAAGTTGCCCAATTGGTGAACCGTGGCGACGATCGTGGCAATCCCGTCCCGTGCCGCCATCGCGGACATCGACAAGGCGTCACTCCAACTGCCGGCCCCATCATCCAGTTCGGGAAGAAGGTGGCAATGGATGTCGACAAACGGGAGCAGCGTCTCCAAGGCGTCTACCTGCGGTTGGGAGTCCTCGTGGAATTGTGGGCCTAGGCCGCATCGGCCCTGCGCGGTCGCTCGTCTTCAACGGGTTGGTCCGAGATCGAACGATTTCGCGTGGCTGCGAAGTGGCGCGCCGCATACGACGGCCTCGACCCGCGACTGATTGGCGCAATCCTCAACGCCGGCGGATGGATCTGTTTGCGGATCGTGGCGAACCACGAGACCGTGAACTTGTGGTAGCAGTGCTGGCATTTCATGGGAACCAGCAGCGCGCATTTGAACAACAGTTGTTGCGTTCCGCGCACAGGCCGGAGGTAGGCCTTGTCACTCCAACAGCGTGGGCACTTCATGCCCCGGTCCTTTCCATCGAAGCCCAATGAGAGACAACTCGATGACATGCCTGCGATGAGGAGCGGTACCGTAGCTTGTCGACCCGGACGCGTCAAGGGCAGATTGGCGATCGCGAATGGTTGTGATGCGGGAGGCCGCCATATCCGGATGAGGGGGGTGAAGCGGCTGGGGTTTTGATGTCGCGCGATCGGTCGATTAGAATCGTCCGCGTGTTCCCACCAGGTTGCGCAGGAGGGCCCGCTCATGAGTTGCTCGTCGTCTCGTTGGTTTCGAGTTGTTGCGTTCTGTCTCGTTGCCGTTCCCTTCGGTCTCGGTAGTGCACGTGCGGTGTCTCCGTCGCCCGACGAGATGCTCGAGGCCCGGCGTTTCGTGGTGGCGGCGTTCGAGGGCGTGGCTCCCAAGACGGCGGTGCAGCCGGGCCTGGAGGTTGTCGCCAACTACGACGCGATTCAGAAGAACAACCGGTTCGGCAAGCCGCTGAAGCTGGCCGGGAGGACATACTCCCGGGGGTTATTCAGCCACGCCCCGAGCAAGCTCGTGGTACGGCTGCCCGGCCCGGGCAAGACGTTCCAGTCCGAAGTCGGCCTGGACAGCAACGAGCAAACGTTGGGCGGGCGAGGCAGCGTGATCTTCAGCCTTGTTCTGGGCGCGAAGGAGGCGTTTAAGTCCGCCGTGCTCAAGGAGGGAATGCCGCCTGTGAGCGTGAACGTCGATCTCGGCGGGGCTACGCAGTTCGTGCTCCAGGTAAGCGACGCCGGGGATGGGATTGCCTGCGATCAGGCCGACTGGGCCGACGCCAAAATCACGCTGGCCGACGGCCGCACGATTTGGCTCGCCGACCTGCCGACAGCGCTCGGGCCCTCGGTGGTCGAAGCCGGCGAACCTTTCTTCTCGTTCACCTACGCGGGAAAGCCGTCGTCGCAACTGCTGAAGAACTGGCGGATCGAACGGACCGCGAAGAAGATCGACGACGTGCGCACGCAGCGGACCATCGTCTACACCGATCCGGCGACCGGACTATCCGTGCGCTGCGTTGCGATCGAATACCATGATTTTCCCACCGTCGAATGGACCTTGCACTTCAAGAACACCGGCACGGCGCCCACGCCCATCCTCGAAAACGTCCAGGCCCTGGACCTGCGGTTTGCCCGCGGCCACTACGGAGAGTTTCTCTTGCATCACGCCGTGGGCAGCCCCTGCGCCGTGAACGACTACCAACCGCTGGCCACGGAACTCTTGCCCAAATCAGAGAAGCGGGTCGGGGCGGCCGGCGGCCGCCCCACCAATTCCGACATGGCGTACTTCAGCCTTGAGGTTCCCACAGGCTCGGGCGTGATTGCCGCCGTGGGCTGGCCGGGGCAATGGTCGTCGCTCTGGACCCGCGACGGCGACGTGGGGCTCCGTGTTCGCGCCGGCCAGGAGTTGACCCACCTGAAGCTGCTCCCCGGAGAAGAAATCCGCACGCCGCTGATCGCGCTTCAGTTCTGGACCAAGGACTGGATTCGCGGCCAGAACATCTGGCGTCGCTGGATGCTGGCCCACAACGTTCCCAAGCCCGACGGCAAGCTGCCCGAGCCCGAACTGTTCGGATGCAGCTCGCATCTGTTCGGCGAAATGGTCGACGCCAACGAAGAGAACCAGAAGATGTGCATCGATCGTTACCTGGCCGAAGGGATCAAGATCGGCCACTGGTGGATGGACGCGGGCTGGTATCCGGTGGGCACGGTCGGCTGGCCCAAAACCGGCACCTGGGAGGTCGATACGAAGCGCTTTCCCCGCGGGCTGAGGGCGATCAGCGACTATGCCCATTCCAAAGGGGTCAAGACGATCGTCTGGTTCGAGCCCGAACGCGTGCACCCCAACACCTGGCTCACCAAGAACCACCCCGAGTGGATTCTCGGCGGGGCCGGCGGTGGTCTGCTGAACCTCGGCAATCCGCAGGCCCGTCAGTGGCTCACCGATCACGTTGACAAGCTGATGGTCGCTCAAGGGATCGACCTTTACCGCCAGGACTTCAACATGGACCCGCTTGCACATTGGCGCGACGCGGACGCCCCGGATCGCCAGGGCATCACCGAGATCCGCCACGTCGAGGGCTACCTGGCCTACTGGGATGAACTGCTGAAGCGGCATCCCGGGATGTTTATCGACACCTGCGCCTCGGGCGGGCGGCGAAACGACCTGGAGACGCTCCGCCGCGCGATTCCCCTGTGGCGCACCGATTACCGCTGCGAGCCGCTGGGAACGCAGTGCTGCACGTACGGCATTTCGCTTTGGATTCCCCTTTCGGGCACGGGCGCTGCCGACGGCGACGTGTACACGTTCCGCAGCAACATGGTTCCATTCACCAATTGCCTGTTCGACGTCCGCTCGAAGTCGCTCGACTACAACCTGCTCCGCCGCCTTACGACCCAATGGCGGAGCATCGCCGACGACTACTTCGGCGACTTCTATCCGCTCACCGAGTACAGCACGACCAAGGACTCCTGGATGGCGTGGCAATTCAACCGTCCGGAGAAGGGGGAAGGGGTCGTGCAAGCTTTCCGCCGCGACAAGTGCATTTTCGAGGTTGGCCGGCTTCGCCTGCACGGCTTGGACCCGGACGCCCAGTACGAGGTCCGCGATCTCGATGCCGATCAGCCGCAACGGTTCTCGGGCCGCGAACTCACGGCGAAAGGGCTCCTGGTGACGATCGCCGACCAACCCGGCGCCGTAGTCATCCGGTATCGGAAACTCGCTCCATGAAGACCCATCTGCTCCGCGTGACGTTGGGGTTGGCGTTCCGCGCAATCCTCGCCGGGGTTGTTCCTGCGGGTTCCCTGGCGGCGAGTCCGCAGGCTTCCATGCCACAGTCGTTTCGGGCCCATCCGCAATGGCTCACGGGTCCGCGGCTGCTGAAGCTGGGGGAGAAGATCGATTTCGAGTTCTTTCTTCCGCCGGGCGTGGATGCGGACCGAGTCGACGTATTCCCACAGTACTTGGAACATGCCGAGCCGGGGATCGGTTTCCGCGCCGGTGGCCCCTTGGACTGGATCGAGAAGCTGAATCG
>CAZFKF010000754.1:0-3650 GCA_964518805.1 uncultured Planctomycetaceae bacterium
ACCACGGACGGGAGGATCGCCTCGCCCTCCTCGCGGAGGACGATCGTCTGCCCGTCGCGCACGACGGCCACCTCGCTGTTCGTGGTTCCCAGGTCGATTCCTACGATCGTGTCCATACGCACCTCACAAGCCTTGTCGCGTCCGGACCGCCCGGACCTCGGCGTACTGCACCACTTTTCCTTTCCACACGTAGCCGGGGCGGACTTCGTCGATTACGGTCCCCGGCGCCGCCCCGGCAGCGTCGACCGCCTCGACCACGGTCATCGTATGCGGATCGACCGGGCGGCCGAGGCATTCGCTCCGCGCCATTCCCTCGGCGGCCATCGCCCGATGGAGGCGATTCTGGATCAGATCGTATCCCGCCACCAGCGAATCGAAGATCTCGGCGTGGGCCTGGGCCTGGCGTTCGACGAGCCCGCGCACGGTTTGATGCCACCGGACCGCCACCCAGCGGATTCCCCAAGGCAGCCGGCGATAGGCTATTTCAAGCTCCCGCAAGAGGGCGTCGGTCGACTCCTGGACGACCCGCCGCCGCATGTTCTCCACGACCGCCCGGCCCCGGCGCAGGGCTTCGTCCAAGCCGGCGAACGCCTGGAGCAACGGCCAGACGGCCCGCTGGGCGGCCTCCGCCTCCTTGGGCTTGACGGCCTCGAAGGCCGCGATCGCCTGCTTGAGACCTTCGACCGCCGCGCCGCTCTGCTCTTCCAAGGCCCGTGCGCTTTTCGTGGAGAGTTTCAGCTCGTGCCGCAGGGCGGTGAATTCCTCCACCACGCGCAGCAGGCCCACCGGTTCGGGCGCCGGCGGCGCGGCAGCGGCCTCCGCCTCCTCGCCCAGCGCGTCGGCCTCGTCGCGGACCTGTTGGAGCCAGCGGCGGAACTGCGCGAGGGTTTCTTCGACATCGGGCCCGTTGGAGGTCGTGCTCATGGCCGCTCCGCCAGCGAGAGGAGCACGTCGACCGGGATGCGGGCCGAACGCAGTCGACGCCCCCAGTCGGCCTGGATCGCCTCCCACGAATCGCCCTCGCTGATCTCAAAAAGCTGCGCGGACACGCGCGACACCGGGTCGCGAAGCTGGTCGTACGCGCGGCGAATCTCCGCAAAACGATCGGCGTTGCGTTCTGGTGGGAACTGGCGCACCAATTCGAGATAACGGCTACGGATTTCCGCGTCCGTGCTGGAACGCGCGAGCCCCAGGATCTCATAGGGATCGGCCATCAACGATTCCTCTTGGTTGCCTTCCGGTTTCGTCCCTCGGCCGGCGATCGCTCGGAGGCTCCTCGCCTGCCCTGCGGCGAGAAGCCGAACGGCCCTCCGCCGTTGATCACCTCGTCCAGGGCCTCCTCGGAGTCGAGTCCCAGCGATTCGCACATCGCCGTGAAGGCCGCGAAGATCTCCCTCGGCATAGGCGGGCCGATCTCGCCGTCATCATCATCGCCATCGTCGAACGGCCCGCCACCCCCCAGCATCGAAGGTCCGAAGGAGCATTCGCCCACCTCGGCGAGAAACGTCAGTTGCCGCTCGGCCTGCTCCTTGAGCGCAGTATACTTGGGGCCGGACTTTGCGGCCAAGTCCCGCGCCTGCTCGAAGTACCGGCGAGCCAAGCGGCGGTCGCACATCATCGGACCCTTGTCCATCTCCTGACGCCCGGCCAAGAACGGAAAGTCCGGGATCTCGGGGAACTTCTTCAAGCCCTGGGCGAGCCGCGTCTTCAACAGCGCGGTCGCTCCGCGGTGCCTCCGCTCGCGGGCCATCGCATCGAGGAACAGGCAGACGTTGCGCAACGAGGCGCCGTCCCAACGCACCCGCCCGCTCCGCTTGACGTAGTTGAAGACCTGTTGCAGATGAGTCTCCCGGCCCGGATATTCGGTGCCTCCGATCAGGAAACCGAGCATCAGGCTACCGAGCCGGCCCGCCGCCTTCGCAGATCGCTTGCCCGTCAGGGCGCGTCGCCACTCCAGTTCCCACTCGGCCATGATCCCGCCCAGTTGGAGGGGCAGATGGAAGCGGGTGGCTTCGATCAACAAAACCAAGACCGCCGGGGCCGGGTCTTCCAGCAAACCTTTGGTCTCCTCGGCCAGTCGCCGCCCCAGCTCCGTTTCGCCGGCCTTGAGTTCAAACACCGCCTTGCGGGCCAGGAGATGAAACGGTTCGGCGTCGCCCGAATCGATGCATTCGGCCGCGGCGAACTCGGCGCGGCCCAAGTCGAACTTGCCCTCCAAGGCGTAGTGCCGGGCCGAGGCCACGTGCCCCATCCAGACCATCTTGACGATCTCCGGATTGGCCGGTTTGAGCCGCTGCGCCCGCAAGGCATAGTCCCGCGCGGCGATCGGCTCGCCGCTTTTCATGTGGTGCGAAAACAGGAACTGCAGGGCGTCGAGATGGTCGGGAAACCGCTCCAGCAGGCGGCGGTAGACCCCGGCCGCAAGCTCGTCCCGGTTCCGTCGACGATAGGCATCGGCCAGCGACTCGTGCGCGGAAAGCAGTTCGGGCGCCAGGCGGATCGCCTCGCCAAACGCCGACACGGCCGCAGTCCGATCCTCATCCTCCAACTCGTCTTCGTCCTCCTCATCCCAATCCGAGTCGTCTTCCGCCCACTCGGCGTGCATCCGGCCGATTCGCAGCCACACCAGGGCCTGGGCCATCGCTGGCTGCGACGTGTCCAAGGCGTCCAGGTTCGACAGGTCCGCGATGTATTGTCTCCAGAATCGAATCGCTTCCTCGATGTTGCCCTGCTCGGGGTGCTCGTTGAGCATGGCCCACGCACGATTCCAGTGCGGGTCCATCGGCGGAGCGGACGCCAGCTTCGTTAATTCCCTGAAGGCCCGGACGTCTCCGTCGTGAATGAAACGGGCGCAAAGCAGTCGCTCAACCCGGCCAAGGAATTCGGGCGCGACGCGGAGCATTGCGGGCCGGTAGCGGCGCAGGACTCCCAGCGCAGCGCGAAAGTCGCCTTCCGAAAGATGCTTGGGAAGATCCCACAGAGACGCCGTCAGCGACTCGCCGGCAATGGCCTTCTCCAGGACCCGCATCGCGCTGTGCGCTTCGCTCGTAGGGCCTTGCGGGCCGGAATCGGCCAGACTGCGCAAGGACGCGGCGATCTTGGCCGCCAGCCGGCCGGGCTCCAGCCGTTCCCAGTAGGACCCAGCCTCGCCGATCTGGCCTTGATAGTAGGCCGACAGGCCGCGGACAAACCACCGCCAGTCGGCGAACGGGGAACTGCGGGGGATATTTTTCAGGGAGTCCAGTGCGGCCGTATCCTCGCCGCGGTAGAGGGCCTCCAGCGACGCCCGAACCTGCCCGGCCCCGGCAGCGATTTCGGGCAGGGACCGCGGGGCCGTCTGCGGCGAAGCCACGGCCCGGTCGGCCGCCGCGGCCAAGAGCTCCGGTCGCAACTCCACCTGAAGCCCTCCTTGGCCGCCGATCGCCCGATCCAGCAGCCCCGCCCCCACAAGCAGCTCCGGCAGTTGCCGGCGGATCTCGGGATCGGTGACGCCGAAATCGAGCAGCCCCTGGGCCGACTCGCGACTCTCGGCCGCCAGCCCGGCCCGCTGTTGCATCATCGCCCGGCTGAACCAAGCCCGCTCCAGCAGATGGCGGTGTGCTTCGGTCGGCTCTTGCTGATAGCAGACCTTGGCATCCTTGTGGGCCTGT
>CAZFKF010000755.1:0-3648 GCA_964518805.1 uncultured Planctomycetaceae bacterium
GGAGACGGCCGTAGGGTTCGCCCTGGTGGTCGCCGCGGCCATGGCGATTGCCGGGCGGAGGCTGTTCGTCTTGGACATCGGGGTCTACGCCCTCCAGACCGTGGCGGCCGGCGGGGTGGCGATCGCCCATTACATCAGCTCGACACGAAAACTCAGCCCTAAGTCCGTACGCGTCCCTTGGCTGAGCATCCTCCTGCCGCTGGCGGCGCTGGCGGCCTTCGGCACGTTGTTCGTCCTGGCCAATCCCGATCTGTACGCGTCGTTTTCGGACATGGTCCGTCGGGCGATGCAGGCCCTGACAGACTGGTTCGAGCATCTTCCGCTGAACTGGGGCGAAGCGTTCTTCTGGATCGCCACGGCCTGGGTGGCGGCCGGCCTGCTGCGGCCGATCGTCGAGCGGTCGGTCCTCGCCCGGTACTCGACCGACGGCCGCGCGTCCGCCGAAACCACGCCCGCCGAGTCCCCGCTCTATGCGGCCTTGCGCAATACGCTCTGGGCCCTGATCGCGCTGTATGTCGTGTATCTGGTGTTCGAGTTCCGCACGCTGTGGTTTCGCGAGTTCCCCAAAGGATTCTATTACGCCGGATACGCACACGAGGGTGCGGCGTGGCTTACGGCCAGCCTGGCGTTGGCCACGGTGGTGTTGTCGGCGATCTTCCGCGGCCGGGTGCTTCGCGACCCTCGCCTGCCCCGGCTCCGCCGCCTGGCGTGGATCTGGTCGGCCGAGAACCTGGTGCTGGCCGCCACGGTCTACAATCGGCTTTGGATCTACGTCGACTTCAACGGCATGACCCGGATGCGAACCGTGGCCCTCTTCGGCGTATCGGCCGTCGTGGCGGGCGTGTTCCTGGTGATCGTGAAAATCCTCTGGAACCGCGATTTCGTCTGGCTCGTGCGCCGCCACCTTGCGGCCCTGGCGTTGGTGATCTTCCTGTACGCCCTGACGCCGGTCGACGCGCTGGTGCACACGTACAACGTGCGCCGCGTGCTGGCCGGCGACCTGGCCCCCTCGGTGCAGATCAGCGTACACCCGATCGACGCCGAGGGAATCCTCGTCCTGCACCCGCTCTTGGACTGCCACGACGAAATCATCCGCGAAGGCGTCCGGGCGATGTTGGCCGAGCGGGCGATCCTACTGGAGCGCGCGGCCCACCAGCCGGACTGGCCACACTGGACCGCCTTCCAGGGCGCCGATCGCGTACTTTCCGGGCAACTCAGCGCCCTGCGCGCCGATTGGGAGCCGTACGCCGATCCCTCAAAACGCGCCGCAGCACTGAAGCATTTTTGCGACTATGCGTACCAGTGGTATTAGAGACTCCGCACATGACACCGTTCTTCGATCGTCGGACCCTCATCCTGTTGGCTTGTCTGTCGTGCGCCGGGGCGTGCACATTCGGCTGCGCAACCTCGCGCGAGGCTGCGGCGGCCGAATCGGACGCCGCGCCTTGGAAAGCCTTTGAGGACGGCACGTTCTCGTGGAAGGCTTCTGGCCCGCTGGTGACGCCGGACGATAAGGCCCAAGACCGGGCCGTCTCGATCAAGGACCCGACGATCGTCCGTCACGACGACCGCTGGCACATGTTCTGCACGGTGCGGCTGGCCTCGGGCAAGGTCGATATCGAGTACCTGAGTTTCGCCGATTGGAAGAATGCGGGCCGTGCGGAGCGGTGCCGGCTGAATCTCCACGATCAATATTACTGCGCTCCGCAGGTCTTCTATTTCCGGCCGCAGCAGCGATGGTACCTGGTCTACCAGATGGCCGACGAGAAGCGCAATCCGCCGTTCGGTCCGGCCTGCTCGACGAGCACGACGCTGGGCGATCCGAAATCGTGGTCCAAGCCGCGGTGTTTTTTTGCCGAAGGGTCGCCGAAGCGGAAGTGGCTTGACTTCTGGGTCATCTGCGACAACGCGAAGGCGCACCTGTTCTACACGTCGCTGGACGGCCGGATGTGGCGTTGCGAGACCCGGCTGGCCGATTTTCCCACTGGCTGGTCCGAGCCGAAGATCGTGATCGAGGCCGACATCTTCGAGGCCTCGCACACCTACAAGCTCAAGGGGATGGACCAATACCTGACGATCGTCGAGGCCCAAGGCGATCGGCGGCGGTACTACAAGGCGTATCTGGCCGACCGGCTCGACGGCTCATGGCGCCCGCTGGCCGACAGCCGCGACAAGCCCTTTGCCGGACTCTCGAACGTCAAGCAGGACGATCCGTGGACCGCAAACATCAGCCACGGGGAACTCCTGCGCTCGGGCGCGGACGAGACGCTCCAGATCGATCCGGCTGACGTGCGCATGCTCTTTCAGGGCGCCAGCGACGCCGAGTACCGCGACAATCCCTACGGAAAGATCCCGTGGCGGTTGGGATTGCTGGAGATGCAACGCTAGACAGTCTGCCGGGGCCTGAACCGGAGAACACGCAGGCAACCGTGGAGGAAGAACGGGCGACGGATGGCCTTCGCGTCCTCCTGGTTCATGGCGTGGTCCGCTGCTACCGCTTCTTCAGCGTCATGCTGATGCCGAAGCTCTCCATCATGAGGAACGAGGTGTCGAGGTCCGGATTCTTGCCGATGGCCTCGATAAAGCGGGGGTCGGGCATGGGGCGGTGCATGTCGTGGCCCAGGATCAGTCCGCCCGGGCGGACCAGCGGCAAGAGTTTCTGGAGATAGTCGATGTAGCCCTTCTTGTCGGCGTCCAGGAAGACCAGGTCGATTGGGTCCTTGTGCTGCTTGACGGTCTCGTGGGCGTCGCCTTCGATGATCGTGATCACGTCCTCGACGCCGGCCTTCTTGAAATTCTCGCGGGCAATCTGGATCATCTTGGGATCGATCTCGTGGGTGAACACCTTCCCGCCGGCGGCGCGGGCTCCGAGGGCCAACCAGATGGTCGAATAGCCGCTGGAGGTGCCGATCTCGACCACGCGCTTCGCGCCCGCCACCTCGGCCAGTTGCCGCAGCACCCGGCCCTCTCGCGTGGTGACGTTGAGATACCACGGGCCGTTGCTCATCGCGTCAAGGGCAGCCAAAGCCTGCTTCTCCTTTTCGCTCTTGGCCAGCGGTGAACTGTCGAGTTCCGGAGGAATGCCGAATTGGAAGCCCATGGGCTGGGAACGGCCTCGGGGCGGCTGCGCCGACGCCGCGCCGACCGCCAAGACCAGACACGCCAGCGAAGCCATTGCGAACCCCATGTGTTTCATCGCGCCACTCCAGGTGGATAGGACCAATCGATCACGCTGCCTTCCCAAAACGGACGCTATGCTATCCCGACGCGCTGGCAAGATCAATGGACGCGGGCCGACGATGCCGCGTCGAGATTCCCTCCACTTGCCCGGCGGGGCCCTAACGGATTAGGATGAGGGGATGGGATCGCCAAGAATCATCGCGGGAAGCATATGACGATGTCGCGGAAACGGATTGTTCGGGCTCGTGCGTTCGTGGTGGCCTGGGCCGGGGTCCTTGCCTGGACTGCGGTCGTCTGGTCGGCCGAGCGCGGGGCCGCGTACTTGGCGGCCCTCGAGTCGATCAAGGCCCAGGAGATGCAGCAGCACGTCAACTACCTGGCCGACGAGAAACGCGAGGGCCGAGAGGCGGGCACCCAGGGCGGCTACGCCGCGGGCGACTACCTGCGCGAGCGATTGGCCGCGCTGAA
>CAZFKF010000756.1:0-3647 GCA_964518805.1 uncultured Planctomycetaceae bacterium
TTCGCACCTCGGAGAGGAAGCAGCCAAAAGGCGAGGCTGCCAGGCATGTGCCAGTTGAGCGGAAGCTCAGGCCCTCCGACGTGCTCGATTGGAGAGACACCGGCGAAACGCTGGTTATCGTCGCCGCCGACGGTCGCAAGCACATCGTCGACAAGAAGGCCGCGGAATAGAAGGCGGCCAGGGAGAAAACAATGGCGCTCAGTTTTGAACAGATCCGCGAGCTGGTCCGCAACGCCATCCAGGCCAAGGCCGGCGAGAACAAGTACTGTTACGTTGTGGAGATGTATGCCGACTCGGTGATCTACGAACAGGAGGACTCGCTGTTCCGCCGCACCTTCGCTATCGTTGATGACCAGGTAACGCTGGGTGACTCAACCGAGGTGAAGCGGCAGGTCGAGTATATTCCACTTCAGGCCGCGAGCCGGATCCTGGCCGCGGTCGGTGACCCCGCTTCGGACGGCTACGGGTACCAGTGGCGGGTCCAGGTCATCGAGTACGGTCCCGGAGCGGACGGCAGGATCCACTGGACCAGGGAACCGCTCGTCTCCGCCATCGGCCTGTATGACGGCGCGCGTGTATTCGCCCTCAATGATTCCCAGCACCAGGCGGGCGCAAAGCCCTTCGGTAAATCGGTGAGGGAGATCGTGGGCTGGCTGAAGAATCCCCAGGACACCGGCGCCGGCATCGAGGCGGACCTGTTCATCCTGAAATCAGCCCAGTGGTTGCGGGACGGGCTGGTAGATTCCCACGAGCGGGGTAATCCGACCCTGTTCGGGCTCTCCCACGACGTTACCGGAAAAGCGGTCACCAGGGTGGTGGCCGGCAAGAAGATGAAGGAACCGACGGAGATTACCGCCGTAGAGGTGGATGTGGTGTACAACCCGACCAATAACGGTCAATTTCTACGCATGGCCGCAGCCATACAGGCAGGCCAGGAGGAGGACGCAATGTTTCAAAAGTTGTTGGCCGCCCTGTTGAAGACGCGGCCCGATCTGCACAAGCAGATCAACGATGGAATGGAAGCCGGCACGATTACCGAGGACCAGGCCCTGCAGATGGTGGCAGCCGCGGCGGTGAAAGATGCCGGCGGGGACGCCGCCAACGAGAAGTTGGCGGCCGCCATCACCACGAGCCTCAAGGAGGCTCTAACGACCGGAGAGCGCGACGAGGTGAAGGAGCTGAAGCTGATGGCCTGCTCCATGACCCTGGAACGCGAACTCCAGGCCGCTAAGCTGCCGGACGCGGCAGTCAAGACACTGCGGGCGCAATTCGAAGGAAAGGTGTTCGAGAACGCCGAACTCCAGGCGGCCATCAAGGGGACCAAGGAGATGCTGGACGCGGTAATGGGCTCCGGCGCTGTCGTGGGTGTGGGCGAAGTACGGGTCGGGCGGGAGAGCAGCGAGAAGCTCCAGGCCGCCTTTGACGGCATGTTCGGCCTCCAGCCGGCCGAGGACCTGCGCGGGGTTCCGGCTTTCTCCAGCCTGCGTGCCGCCTACGTGGAGATGACCGGAGACACGGACGTGACCGGCGTGCTCAACCCGCAGCAACTGCGCCGCATGCAGGCCGCCTACGGCGACACTACATTCGCCTATGCCCTGGGCAACACTTTGTACCGGAGGCTGGTGAACGATTACCGGGAGGCGAACGATTACGGAGTTTCGCGCCTGGTCGGCTCGAACATCCGTAACGCCAGGGATTTCCGCACGCTCGAATCGATCCGCATCGGGTACTACGGCGACCTGCCGGACGTGGACACGGATAACGAGGATTACCCGGATCTCGGGGAAGTGTCCGATGAAAAGGTGGAATACGCCCTGAACGAGAAGGGCGGAATCATCACCATCAACCGGAAGATGATCCTGAACGACGATCTGCGGTTGGTGCAGAAGATCGTGTCCCGCCTGCCCAGGGCGGCCCGCCGCACCAAGGCGAAACGGGTGTGGAACCTGTTCATATCCAACGCCACCTACAAGGGCGACAGCAAGGCCATCTTCCATTCCGACCACGGCAACCTGGGCTCCACCGCGTACGCCATCGCCTCTGCCCTGGCCGCCCGCACCGCCATGGCGAAACAGACCGAGCCGGGCAGCGGCGAACGGATTGGCCTGCGGCCGGTGACCGTGGCCTTCCCGGCCGATCTCTACGGTATCGTCAAGAACGTCAACGATTTCAATCCGCAGGCGGTCACCGTGGACAACGGCAACTCCATGTACGGGTTCTTCAAGCCCGAGGGTCTGGTGGAGGTGCCGTTCATGACCGACACCACGGACTGGCTGATGTTCGGCGATCCGGACGAATGCGAAATCGTGGAGATTGCGTTCCTCAACGGCCAGCAGGAACCGCAGATGCTGGTGGCGGACAATCCGGCGGTTGGGCAGATGTTCGTCGGCGGACGCATCCAGTACCGCGTCACTCACGATTACGAGTGCGAGTGCGTTGATTACCGCAATGCGTACAAAGCGGTCGTGACCTAAAGGCAAGTGATGAGTGACCAGTGATGAGTGATGAGTAAGGCGTAGGGGCGGGGTTTTCCCGCCCCGCATCAAGGGCGATTTGAAAAGAGAGGTGCGCAATGAAGAAAAATTTTTCCTGCTTCATCAGGTTTCTATTGGTGATGGCTCTGACAGCCATCCTGGTTCTCGGGGCGTTAGCCGCCATCGCGGCCACGACCAATCCCTCCCCGGCGTCGCCGGGCTATACGCAGATGGTGATCCCGATCATGGGGGTCTATTCCTCCAATTTCACGCCGGTGTCATTCAAGGCGCCGGTGGGATACCGGGTTCTGCACGCATCGGCTACGGCCAAGGAGGTCACCGGAACCGACCCGACACTGACGATCGATGTCCGAAACGGTTCCACATCGGTGTTCTCCTCCCCCATTTCCATCACCGCGGGGTCAATAACCGATGCCGTGCTGTCGACCTCTCCGCTCATCACCGACGAGGGCACGGTGAATGTCGTATTCGCCAAGGGGGGCAGCTACACATCCGGGCAGGGGTGGAAGAACATCACCGTGTTTCTATGGCTTAAGAGGCGATAAATCAAGTGCTGTCAGACCGAGAGGGCGGGACCCGCCCTCTCCCGGAAGGATTATGTCTCTCTACGACCTGACATTCACGAAGGTAAAGGACACATCGGGCAAGCTCGCGGATCCCACGGACTATGACGGCGCTATTGCCGAGGCGATGCACCGCTATAGCCGTCATCGTCCCAGGCTGCAATGCGCGGACCTGTCGGGCTCCGGATCGGCTGATATCGATCTGCCGGCGGACTGGTGCCCGGGACTCTCCGAGATAGTGAGCATCGAGTACCCGGTGGGGAACGTCCCGGAAACGCTGCTGGAGTCCTCGGACTGGAAATACTACCGCACCCCCGACGCGGTGAAACTCCGGATGTTGGCCGCCACCCCTACCCTGGGAGCAACCGTGCGGGTGCTGTATTCGGTGATGCACGATGAGGATTCCCTCCCCGAGACAGACCTGGAATGTATCGCGAATCTGGCGGCGGCCTTCTGTCTTCGGCAACTGGCCGCGGCCTTCGGGCAGACCAACGATCCGACCATCGGCGCGGACGTGGTGAATTACCGGAGCAAGGTGGATGAGTTCCGACGCCTGGCCGAGAGCTACGAGGAATTGTACAACCAGCAC
>CAZFKF010000757.1:0-3641 GCA_964518805.1 uncultured Planctomycetaceae bacterium
CGGAGCGGCTCCAATTCGGCGTCGGTCTTTTGCGGATCGCTTAGCGCTTCGGAGAGCTGCCGCAACCCGGTGTGCTGCATGGCCTGCGCAAGGGCCTCGCGCAGCAACGGCGACGCGGCCACCTGCTCGACCGCGTCGCTGCGGTGCAGGAGTTCCTTGGAGGCCAGATCCGCCAGCCGGTTGGCTGCCAACTGGTTGTTTCGCAGCTCCTTGTCGATCAGCTTTCCCTCAAACTCATGCAGGGCCATGCTGAATCCCTGCCAGGCGAAGGTCGCCACCACGGCCAAGAGCAGGATGGGCCCCAGGGCCCCCACGACCATCATCGGCAGCCGTTGCCTGAACGTCGCTCGGGCCGCCAACGCGTCGAGCACGACCTGGACGTTCGGATATCGCCGCTTGGGGTCCACGGCGAGGCAGCGGTCGACGATCTCGGCCAAGGCCCGGTCCACGCCCCGCATCGTACGATGCGTCTGGGGCCGTGGCGAGTGGCGGATCCAACGACGGTAGGCGGCCAAGCGTTGCTCAAGACCGGGGATGGCTTCGAGTTGCACCACTGCCTCCGGCGTACGATAGGGCGGGCTTCCGGTGAGCATGCAGTACAACAACGCGCCGAGCGCGTAGACGTCCCACCGGGCGTCGGGAACCGCCTTCAGGTCGGCTTGCTCCGGGGCCATGTAGAAGAGCGTTCCCAGGGCAGGCATCTGCTCGCTTGAGAGCCGCGACTGACCAAAATCAGCCAACCGGGGCTTGCCGTCTTGGTCCAGCAAGATGTTCGCCGGCTTCAAATCGCAGTGCAGCACCCCTTTTTCGTGGGCATGAACCAGTCCGACGGCAACATCGTGGAACACTTCGACGGCATCCCCAACTGACAGGGGGCCTGCCTGGATTCGCTCGGCAAGCGATCCTCGTTCGAGGTACTCCATTACGTAATAGGGTGGGTCGGCGTCCCAGCCTACGCCAATCAACTGAACCACGTATCGGTCGGCAAAGAGAAACGCCAGCTTCTCGACCTCGCGCGCCAAGAGCGACCAGTCGAGCCCACCCCCCCGCGTATAGAACTTCACCGCGACCCGACGTCCGGTATTCTTTTCCAGAGCTACCCAGACTTCTCCGTATGCCCCTTCTCCCAGGTGACGCTCGAATTCGTACCCAGCCACCTGGCCCGGCGCACGTCCTGGACGGAGGCTCAAGTGCTCAGACCGTTGGCGCTCCACGTCGCCTTGTGAGAGCGTAGGGTCGCTATCCATGGAAGCAAGTATAGCAACAGCGAGAAGTTGGGTGGAGACGCAGAAATCGGAACGCGTGTTTCGACGAGACAGCCCCCCGATTCGCCTTGACCGCGATCGGGGGAATGAATATTCTCCGCCGGCTACCTTTCTTCTCTCGTCCGACGGCTCATCTGCGGTACTCTCTACGGCGTTCACCTGCAAGGAGTGCGGGAAACGATGCAATCCTATCGATCCCTGTGGCTTGCGGCGGTGCTCTTGTTCGGCGGTTGTTCGACGTGGGAAGGACTTTCGCTTCGATCGCAGAGTCCTGAGGAGCCCGATCCGGCTGGAACGAGCGCTTCCCTCGTGGGGGATTTGGCGGTGCCCTATGGGATGTTTCCCGTAAAGCTAGAGAATATCGGCCTGGTGACGGGTCTCAAGGGCACTGGAAGCGACCCCAAGCCTGGGTCGCAGCGATCGGCCCTGATGGCGACGATGCAAGCCCACGGCGTTGCGGCGCCGAACGCGGTTCTCGCGTCGGGAGATACGTCCCTGGTGAGTATTCGGGCCGTGATCCGCCCGGGGATTCAGAAGGGCGATCGCTTCGATATCGAAGTCCGCGTGCCTTCCAATAGTGAGACGACGAGCCTGCGCGGCGGCTTCTTGCTTCAGACGGACCTCAAAGAAATGGCCGTCCTGGAGGACAAGTCCACGCAGGCACAGTCCATCGGGCAAGGGCACATCTACGGTCGTGCCGAAGGGCCAGTGCTCGTCGACCCTTCGGCCGATGCGAAGACCGACCATGTCAACGCCTGCCGAGGCCGGGTGCTGGGCGGTGGCGTGGCCTTGAAGTCGAGACCGCTGGCCCTGGTCCTCAAGCCCGAGCATCAATCGGTGTTCAATAGCGCCCGAATCGAATCGATCGTCAACAAGCGATTCCACACCTACGAAAAGGGCGTTAAGGTCGGTGCGGCAAAGGCCAAGACCAACGAGTATATCGAGTTGAAACTCCACCCGCGCTACAAGGACAACGTGCAGCGCTACGTTGCCGTGGTGCGTTCCCTGCCACTGAAGGAATCGGAAACCGAACGCAATGAGCGGCTTACGCTGCTGGAGAAGCAGTTGCTCGACCCGATCACGTCGTCGCGTGCCGCGCTGCAGTTGGAGGCGTTGGGCAAGTTGGGCATCGAACTGCTGAAGAAAGGCATCCAGTCGAAGGACGCCGAGGTGCGTTTCTATTCCGCCGAGGCGCTGGCCTATCTCGACGAGACGGCCGCCGCACAGCCTTTGGGAGAGACTGCCCGGAATCAGCCCGCATTCCGCGTATTCGCCCTGACGGCGCTGAGCGCCATGAACGACTACGCCGCCGTGGAGCAACTGCACGAACTACTCAAGGTGCCCAGTGCCGAGACCCGCTACGGGGCATTCCGCGCCCTATGGACCATGAACCCGAACGACCTGGCGATCCGTGGCGAGAACCTGGGCGGACAATTCGCCTACCATCTCGTCGAGACGACGGAGGAGCCCATGGTCCAGGTGACGCGCAGCCGACGTCCCGAGATCGTGTTGTTCGGGGCGGGCCAGAGGTTCTCGTCGCCCTTGGCCGTCGAGGCCGGCAACTACATCATGGTCACCAGCCACGGACCGGGTGAAATCGCCGTAAGCAGGTTCGCGCGGAACGAACCGGATCAGAAGCGTATGGTCTCGCCGGGCGTCGACGACGTGATTCGAGCCATCATTGAACTCGGCGGCACGTATCCCGACGTGGTTCAAGCCCTGCAGCAAGCCAAAGCCGCCGGCGCCCTGAGCGGACGGTTCGAGGTGGATGCCCTGCCCGAAGCAGGCCGGGCCTTCGAGCGGCAAGCCGGCACGGACGATCCGGCAGCGGGGCGCGGTGCTTCGGAGCCGGCGATCAACAGTCCGGTCCCCGATCTCTACCGTTATTCGGGGGAGAAGCCCTCCCAAGACGAGCATGCCAGGGCGGATTGGGCAGGATCGGGCAAGGGCACTGGCTCAGACACCGACGAGGAATCCGAAGAGAAGTCCAAGTCATCGAAGGGGTTCTTTGCTAGAATGTTCGGTTCCGACAAGAAGAAGGAGTGACCCCCTGCCCGGTGTATTCGATCTGCCCCCAAAAAAACTCCCGAAAGTCTGGGAGGCGCGGGAGTTTTTCGATAGGTTCCTGATCCATGCTCAAGGCCCTCGAACTGGTCGGTTTCAAGAGTTTTGCCGACAAGACGCGGTTTGAGTTCCCCTCGGGGATCACCGCCGTGGTGGGGCCGAACGGGTCTGGCAAGTCGAATGTCGTGGATGCCATCAAGTGGGTCCTCGGCGAGCAGAGCGTCAAGAGCCTCCGCGGCAAGGAGATGGCAGACGTCATCTTCAACGGCTCCGGCTCGCGGCGCCCGATGAACGCCGCCGAGACGACGCTCA
>CAZFKF010000758.1:0-3639 GCA_964518805.1 uncultured Planctomycetaceae bacterium
AACTACGGGCCGGCTGGGGACGGGACACCATCGTGTGAGGGGAAAATGCTAATACTATCACGGGGGTGCGACACCTCGATTCGCATCGGGCCCAACATCACGGTCAAAGTCCTGTCGATCCAAAGACAGCGGGTCAAGTTGGGCGTCGACGCACCCAGCCATGTTCGGGTGCTCCGCGAGGAGGTAGAAATCACGGATGGCACGTCATCGGAGGTCGCGGGCGGAGCGACGTCAGTCTCGGCCACGGCCGAGTCTGCGCCGGTCTTGGTGGTCGAAGACCACCCCGTCCATGCTCGTTTGATCACCAAAGCCCTCGAAGAATGCTCGCTCTTTAAGGTTAGCGTGGCCGCCACGGGGGCGGCCGCCGTGGAATCGCTCGCCGCGAGCGACGAAACCGCCTGCGCCAGGCCGCGACTCGTTCTTCTCGACTACTACCTCCCCGACATGTCCGGCCTGAACGTATTGCGCCACATCCGGTCGCAGCCCCGGCTAAGGACCATGCCCGTGGTGATTCTTAGCAGTGAGGACCGGGAATCCGTCGTCGCGGAATGCCTTGAGGCCGGCGCCAATGCGTTCGTGCTCAAGGCAACGCACTTCGACGATTTCCACCGCTCCGTGACGCGCGCGGCCATTTTCTGGACGAGCGAGTGTCAGATTCCCGGCCCCTTCGCTTCACAGCCGGTCTCTTAAAGACCTTTCCAGAAGTTGAGCGACTCCCGATCCGTTGGGCACCGTCCGACGCCGGCCCGGCCATTTACGACCCGCTCGGAGGTCTCTATCATGGAGGGCGCCTGGAGTCTGGGATTGCATCGACTGGATCGATGAAGGCGTTCATGACAAGACGCACGCGGTCGCGGTGGGTCGTTCTGCTGCTGGCGCGAGTACCGCAACCGGTCTGCGGCGCGGAAGCGAGTTTCGTGGCCGATCCGTCCTTTGAAGCCCCCAGCACCTTGGACGCCTGGCGCGTGCAAAGACCGGCCGGTACGACCGTGGCGATCGACCCCACGATGGCTCGGACCGGCAAGTCGTCGATCGAGATCCAGACCAGTTCCGGCCGCGAGCAGGAATCCTTTCTTCTTCTCACCGACGCTGGTGAGTGAATGCCGCGCAGAAACATCTTTTCGAGGGCAGCTCCAATGCCATACTTCCTGAGACTAACGCTGCTGCAAATCGGGGTGATAGCGGTCGCGACGTCGACCGCCAGGCCCGCCGATCGATCTGCTCAACCCGCGTCCGCGGACTACTTTCCGCCGCCGGAGTCGGCCGGTGGATGGCGAGAACTCCGCTCCAGCCAAGCCATTCGCGAAGTGGCTGGCATGGACCCGGCAAGACTCGACGACTTAAAGGCCTGGCTGCTGGAAAGCGATCGGCGGGATTTCGCCGCGGTGGTCATTCGCCGGGGGCACGTTGTCCTCCAAGTTGAACGCGGCAACAGTGCCAGGTCCGATTCGCGTCGCGTCGCCTCGGTGTCCAAGGCGGTTTGCGCGACCGTGTTGGCCATCGCCTCGGAGCAGAGTCAGCAGGGGCGAACGCCGCGCAGGATGAAGTTCGATGACCTGGCCTTCGACTTCATCCCTTGGGCTCGCCCGCTGAGCGATCCGCGAAAAGCCCGCATCACCGTCAAGCAACTCTTGAATCACACTTCTGGAGTCTGCCCGGAGGCCATCGGCGCGCCGAACGAAGGCACCTGGGAGTACGTGCTTGGCCTCAATGGCGACCGGCGCACGGCGCGCCTGGCGTTCGATCCCGGCACGGCCTGCGGCTATTCGACGCACGCGCTGGATCATGCGGCGCTGGTCTGCGAATCGGTGACGGGCAAGCCCTACGACCGGTTCGCGATCGAGGCCCTGTTTCGACCTTTGGGCATCGAGCACTGGTGGTTCGAGTTCTTCGACGGCGGCCCCGGCGTTGGGCGTCATCCGTCGCATGGGCTGGGGATGCCCGCCCGTGACCTCGCCCGGATTGCCTACTGCATGCTGCGCGGCGGGCGGTGGGGCGATCGCCAGATTGTCCCCAAGTGGTTCGTCGACGAAACGGCAGCGCCGACGCACGCGGTGCACGGTCCCGAGATGCGTTTTCGGATCAACGCCCAGACCTTCTCGCACGGCTGGGAACTGCCCGCACGGCTGACGGGCGAAGGGGGCCGCACCGGCAAGGGCATTCCCGCCGATGCCCGCCACAAGCCCGGTTCGGGCGGCCAACTCATGGCGTTCGTGCCGAGCCTCGACTTGGTCGTCACGCGGCAGACCGGCGATAGCGGCGATTGGCAATACGAAGAGTACCTGCGCAGGGCGTGCCAGGCGGTGGTGAAGAGCGAGGCGGGCGACGGTTCCTTCAAAGCGAAGACCCGGGTGGAGATCGCCGACGGGAAATGGCACCTCAACGGCAAACCGACGTATTCGGGTGCCAAGGCCGAAGGGTTGTTGATGAACGTCCGGATGGTCAATGCCGTGTTTGAAGATGTGAAGCGAAAGGACGTTCATCCCGAGGCGAATACAGAGAAGTTCCTCGCGGCCGTGCCCGACTATGTCGCCCATGGCGTTCGCGCGTTTACGATCGGCCTGCAAGGCGGCTTTCCGGGCTACGAGGGCGCCGTCAATTCGGCCTTCGCGCCGGACGGCTCCTTGCGTCGCAGTTATCTCGACCGCGTGGCCAAGGTGATCGAGGCATGCGATCGGCAGGGCGCCGTCGTGATTCTCGGCTGCTACTATCAGCGTCAGGACCAGGTGCTCCGCGATGAGGCTGCGGTGCGTGCGGGCGTGATCCACGTTGCCCAGTGGATCCGCCAGCGGGGCTACGCCAACGTGCTCTTGGAGATTGCCAACGAGTATCCGCACGAGGGTTTCGATCATCGGGTGTTGCGATCGGCCGAAGGTGAGGCCGACCTCATCGCGCAGGCTCGCCGTGTCTCGCCTCGCCTGCTGGTGTCGACCAGTGGAATCGGCGAAGGACAACTGGCCGAGCCGGTCGCTCGCGCCTCGGACTTCCTTCTGGTTCATTTCAACGGCGTGCCCGTGCGGGAGATCGCCGAACGAATCCGGGCGTTGAAGCCATACGGCAAGCCGATCGTATGCAACGAGGACGACAAGTCCAGCAAGGCATCGGCCGAGGCGGCGGAAGCTTCCGTGGCCGCCGGCGCTTCGTGGGGGTTGATGCTGGAGAAGACCAACCAGCGCTACCCGTTCACCTTCCGGGGCGCCGCCGACGACCCCTTGGTGTACGCCACGCTCCGACGTCTTACGACACCGTGACAGAACAGGTCCTTCGGGCCCCTCGACGTCCGGTCGGCCCCTGGACTCTCTCGCCATCGCTGGGCGCGAGCGACAATCCTCCTAGCGGGCAGGAACGTACTTGCCTCGGGTGGCGTCGAAGCGGATCATCGGGTGACCGGCTGGAAAATAGGCCTCGAGGAATTGCTTCATGGGGCCGGGATGCATCGCGACGCGAATCGTGCCCCAGGTCGCCTGATCGCCCGTCGCGTAGTAGACATAGGTGTTGCCCTCGTACTCAAACAGATCGGCATCGGTGTTGTTGATCCCTTCCCCGGGGACGGGATCGAGCATGGGGTGGCGCGTGGGACTGACTTCCCACAGTGCCAGATCCTTGGAACGGGCCACGGCGGTGACGTATCTTGTCTCG
>CAZFKF010000759.1:0-3638 GCA_964518805.1 uncultured Planctomycetaceae bacterium
CCTCCAGGCGCTGTGCGTGGGTCTCCTGACCCCGCACACGCACCGACCGCAGGTCTGCCAGGCGCCAAGAGGATGCCTCCGGCCACGGACGCGGCGGAGGCAGGCGCCCCGCGCCAAACGCCAGCGACGAAGTCGCCAGGGGCGCCGCCGCAAGGGGACGCGAAGTCGGCGACGGAAGCCAAGGCCCGGGGCGATCGCGGCCGCCTCTGGGTGCGAGACGGCAACTTCGTGCGGCCCGTCGACGTCGAGATCGGCGCCGGCGACGGTTCGCAGACCGCAGTTTCCGGGCCGAACGTAAGCGAGGGCATGGAAGTGGTGATCGGCGAGATCCACAAGGAGGAACGCAGCGACGACACGACCAATCCGTTTGTGCCCAAGCCGTTCAGGGGCGGTCAGAAGAAGACTTCGCCGTAGCCGTGCGCCGCGCTCTGGATTGAGGAAGCGAGCCGCTCATGGAACTGATTCGACTGGAAAACATCTGCAAGACGTATCACCTCGGCGAAGTCGACGTTCCGGTGCTCAAAGGGGTCTCGCTCTCCATCCGGCGCGGCGAGATGGTCGCGCTGATGGGCGCCAGCGGCTCCGGCAAGACGACCTTGATGAACATTCTCGGTTGTCTTGACCGGCCGAGTTCCGGCAGGTACTGGCTCGAAGGCGACGAGATGAGCGAATTGTCGCCGAACCAGCGGGCCCTGGTGCGGAGCCAGAAGCTGGGGTTCGTGTTCCAGAGTTTCAATCTCTTGGCGCGGACCACGGCCGTACACAACGTCACGATGCCGCTGGACTATTCGCCCGATCGCCCGGCCAGCGGCGACGCGCGCCAGTTGGCGCAAGTCCTGCTGGATCGCGTGGGCCTGGCCGATCGGGTCCATCACGAACCGTCGCAGATGTCGGGCGGGCAACAGCAGCGCGTGGCCATCGCCCGGTCGCTCGTGAACCGCCCCTCGCTGCTGTTGGCCGACGAGCCGACGGGCAATCTCGACTCGCACACCAGCGTCGAGATTTTGCGGATGTTCCAGCAGCTCAACGCTGAAGGCATCACGGTGATCCTGGTGACCCACGACCCCACGGTGGCCTCCTACGCGCACCGCACGATTCGCATCCACGACGGCCGCATCGAGAGCGATTCGCAGTGGCTGCCGGACGAGCAGGAAGACGATTCGCTCGCGGAGGCGGATCTCGTGGGCGAGTCCGATCCGGGCGGCGCTCCGCTGCCGGTTCCGGAAGGCCGGACCGCCGGTCTGCGCGGCGGTCCGGTGGCCGTGGCGGTTGCCAGGCGTCAGACGGCGCGGGCGTCCGAGGCGGCTTGCCCTGCGAGCGGCATTCGCCCCGATTCCCTGTATGGCGCCGCCGCGATGCCCCGGCGCCGGCGGTTGCCGTCGCTCTTTCCGGCAACGTTTCGCACGGCCATGAACGCCCTGCGGCGGAACTTGATGCGGTCGGCCTTGACCGCCCTGGGCGTGATCATCGGCGTCGGCGCGGTGATTGCCATGATGGAGATCGGCGAGGGCTCGAAGGCCGCGCTCCAGAAGACGATTGCCAGCATGGGGGCCGCCACGCTGATGGTCCAGTCCGGGGCGGCGGCCAGCGGCGGCGTGAGCTTCGGCTCCGGCAGCGTGCTGACCCTTACCCCGCAGGACGCCGAGGAAATCGGCCGCCAGTGCCCGTCCGTGGTGAACGTCGCGCCCACGGTCCGCGCCCGCTCCCAGATCGTCTACGGAAACCGCAACTGGGTGCCGATGCAGATCAGCGGCACCACGCCGTCGTTCCTGGCGGTCCGCGATTGGGAGGAGATGGCTGAAGGCGAGATGTTCACCGAGAACGACGTCCGCAATCAGAACAAGGTCTGCGTGATCGGCGACACGTTGCGGCGGCAGCTTTTCGAGGACGAATCGCCCGTCGGCAAGGAGATCCGCATTCAGAACGTGTCGTTCCGGGTGATTGGCGTCTTGAGCCGCAAGGGGGCCAACATGATGGGCATGGACCAGGACGACATCGTGCTGGCCCCGTGGACGACGATCAAGTTCCGCGTCTCCGCCACGTCCCTGGGCAACATGAACCAGAGCGCTTCGTCGAGTTCCAGCAACAGCGGCGCGTCGAGCCAGGTGAACACGCTAAGCAATCTCTACCCCGGCTCGACCCCGCTCTATTCGACGCCGTCGGCGAGCCAGCAGGCCAATACGCCCCAACCCGTGCGGTTTGTGAACGTCGACTCGATCCTCGTGCAGGCCGCCTCGGCGGAGGAGATCCCGCAGGCCGTAGACCAGATCACCGAGCTGCTGCGCGAGCGGCATCGCATCCGCTCCGGCCAGCCCGACGACTTCAACATCCGCGACATGACGGAAATCACCCGCACCCTCTCGTCGACGTCGCAACTCATGGGGGCGCTGCTGCTGGTCGTGGCCCTGATTTCGCTGATCGTCGGGGGCGTGGGCATCATGAACATCATGCTCGTCTCGGTCACCGAGCGGACCCGCGAAATCGGGCTCCGCATGGCCGTGGGCGCGCGGTCGCACCATATCCTGCGGCAGTTCCTGGTCGAGGCGGTGGTGCTCTGCCTGCTGGGCGGGGCCATAGGGATCTTGTTGGGCCGGGGGGCGTCGATCCTGGTGCGGTCGATCATGCGGTGGCCCACCCAGACGTCGCTCCTGGCCATCGTCGCCGCCGTCGGGGTTTCCGCGACCGTGGGGATGATCTTCGGATTCTACCCGGCCTGGAAGGCCTCGCGTCTCGACCCGATCGAAGCCCTCCGCTACGAATGACCCATTTCGACCGAATCGCCACCCGAGGAGCCTTTCATGTCCTCCGATGCAACGCAGCCACCCGAGCCCACTCCCCAGGAACTCAAAGCGGCGCTCAAGGCATTCAAGAAGCGACTGAAGCTAACGCAACTCGACGATCAATCGCGGATCGGCGTGGGGCCCTTCAGCAGCGGGCGCCAGTCGGGCATCGTGGCGATCTCGCCGCCCGGGCAATTCCCGCAGTACGTCTGGGACGAACTCGTGCGCCAGGGCAAGCTGCGCCGCGTCAGCCAAGGCCAGTACGAATTGCGCCAGCCGTAGGCACGGAGATCCTTTCCCGGAGAGGACCCACGACGACGTCTCAGCCGTTGGGCTCCACATCCAGATCGTCGAAGTACGATGCCAACCCGGCCACCCCCGCCATCTGGCCCAGGGCCGAATCATGCGAAGCCGCCAACGACGCTACCGGAACTGCGTCATCGTCGACGATCTGCCCTTCGACCCGCAACTGACGGTTCGTGGTGTTTGTGGCGCGGGTGAAGTTGAGCCAGAAGCTCTCGTAGGGGCGAGTTCCTCCCAGCGTCTCATCGCCCGTGTCGCCGTTGACGAGGACCGTGACCGTCTTCTTCACCTGGCCGGGCTGGAACGTCAGCGTGCCCGACTTCGCCAGATAGTCCTTTCCGCGAACCGTTGCCGTGCCGTCGGCCGTGGCGTAGCTGACGGCGACTGTCTTGCTGGTTGGATTGGAAAGCACGACCTCGAAAGTGAACGCGGTCCGGCCGCTGTTGCCCTCCTCCTTCGACACCGGATTGACCGAGAGCGTCGGCACCGGGTCGTCGTTGCCGATCGTGTTCACCGAAGTCCCGGCGCTCTTGCTGATTCCGGCGTTCGTGGCCT
>CAZFKF010000760.1:0-3634 GCA_964518805.1 uncultured Planctomycetaceae bacterium
TTCCTGGACGCCGCCCGGCGACAAGGTCAGAGGGTACTCCAATTTGCCGGGCAGGAAGATCGACTGATCGTTCTGCCCGCCGACGTCGACATAACGCGTCGCCGCCGCGGTGGCGACGCCGGAGACGACCTTGTCGAGGCCCGGCGCCTGGCCCGGCGCGAAGAGCCAGATCGCGTTGAGGATGGAATTCTGGTCCGGGGCGCCCGGAGCAGGCCACACGGCCACCTGGAGCTTGCCGTCGCCGTCCAGGTCGCGCGCGTGGAACAACAGCGCGCCGGGCTTGTGCTGGCCCCACTTGGCCACCGGGTCCACCTTCTGTTGCGGCGTGCCTTCGACGCGGCAGACCAGCGGACGCATGCCCGGCTCGGCCCAGTGGCTCTCGCAGAAACCGAGCACCACGTCGGCCGCGCTGCCGGGCTTCACCGCGAAGCGGTACACGATGGGTACCCCGCCCATCCCGGCGCGGATGTTGCGGAACGCCGGATCGCATGGGACTTTCGGCGAAGCCCAGCCGGGCATCGGCGTGGCGTCGTCGTAGTAGCCCCAGTCGCGCACCTCGCGCTGGGCAACCGCCTCGGGCGAGAGGGCCACGACGGTCCGCCCTCCGATCATCACCGAACGGAGCCCGATCCGGGCGGCAGCGGGGAGTTCGAGGGCTAACGCGACCTTCGCCGGCTGACCGCGGGCCTCTTCGACGCGCACCGAGAGCACGTCCACTCCCGCGGGAAACGCCGGGGCCCGATAGGCCGTGGCGGTCACGCGGACCGCCCCGCGGTTGCTCACCGCCCGGGCCGCGGGAATGACGCCGTCGAGCTTGACCGCTTCGACGACCGGAGGCCCGTCGGCCACGCCTTCGCCGCTGAGCTTGACGCCCACGGTGGCCCAGTCTTCAATCAGCCGGCCTGCGGCGTCCACCTGCGTCGGCGCAAACCCCGGCGAGGAAAACGAGACCGGTTCGCCGGCCGCGGCCACCACGCCGGCTGCCACGATCAGCCATGCACCGGCTAGCGCGGTACTTCTCATGACGTGACTCCTGTGGCGAAGGTCGAGGTGCGGGGCGAATGGACGTGTTTGATCCCGTACAATTCGCAAAAACCTTCGAGCGCGCGGCGATGGTCGCCCAGCGTGACCACCTGGTGGAAGCCCAGCACGTCGCGGCAGTCTTCCACGTCGTCCATCTTGATCTCGACCGAGGTGCGGCATCCGCCGGCCGGGGGCGTATCGACGTTGCTCACCACCTTGCCGGTGTCGATGATCATCTCGTTGGCGCTATTGAAGCGCACCAGGGTCACCGGTTCGCCCACCGGCCAGAGCACCTGCGTCGAAACGCCCAACGCCGATTCCGAATGGTTCGGAGGATGAACGGGGCGGGCGGCTTGTCGATGCCGGCCAGACGCGTGCCGCTCGTGCAGTGCGACGCGATGAGCAGATTCTTGTGCGTCTCGGGGACCGGGTCGTTCATGTATCCCGGCCGGTTGAGCAAGTAGCTCGTCATCATCAGCGATACGGCGCCGAACAGGTCGGCCTCGCAGCCAGCGGTGATGCCCTGGTCCTGAAGCATCGTCCATCCGCCGCAGGGAGGCGTGGGCACCAGTTTCGCCCCCACCATGCCCAGGCAGTCCATCGAGAGGGCGTTGGCCTTTTCCGCAGCCAGAAGGCGCTTGGCGGCGACGTACGCCCGGCTGCAGTTGACCACGTCGGCCGGAGTCGGCTCGACGGTCTTTCGGGCAGTCCGCCGCAGATCGCTGGCCACGTCCTGGACTTCCTCGGTCACAGGCTGCTTGTCGAACTCCTGGTTGAACGTGTCGCGCGGGATGGCCCGAACCTTGATCCCCAGCCGCTCCATGACCGTCTCGTTGCGCTTGTCGGAGTGGATCCACAGCACCCGGGTCTCCTCGAACATCCGCTTGGCCTTGACCATGCGCAGGCCGGCCTCGACCGCGGGCCACTCGAGGGTCGACATCACGTGGATGCCGGGCGTACGCGAGGGGACCGCCACGTGCCCGGTGAACGTCGTGCCGATCGGCGCGAAGACCAACAACGGGACGCCGGTCTTCTTGGCCAGGGGCGTGATCCAACTCCAGCAGCCCATGTGCTGGAGCATGACGAGCACGCCGTGCGGCTTCTCGGCCTTGATCTTGGCGATCCACGTCTCCAGGGCCGCCTCGCTGCTGATCGGCTTCGACTCCAGGCCCACCTTGACGCCCACGCACTGCGCCGACTTGGCCAGCAGCGCCGAGTATTCCTTCTGGTGCTTGTCGAGGTTGTAGGTCGTGCCCGGCCATCCGAGCCAGTAGGGACGAGGCATCTCCAGGAAGGACGCCGCAATCCGCACGTCGGGACACGGACGCAGCTTGGCCGCGTCGATGAAATCGGTCCTGGCCGGCTTGGCCTTCTCTTCTCCCGCGACGTCGAGCACCGGCGCCAAGACGCCGGCCCCCAGGGCCGACGCCGACAAGAACTTCATGCACTGCCGGCGGGACATGCAACAGTGGCTGCAATTGGGCTGGGCCATGACGAGTCTCCTGGTTGAAGGTGGGAACGGGCAGGCATGCGCCAAATCGGACCGTCCGGTCAGGATTCGGCAAGCATCCGATGATCCGCGGCCGCCATTCTAGACTGGCCGGAGGGCCGTTGCCAACCATTGGCCGTATCAAAGCCCACCGCTAGACAAGGGGGGGCTTGCGCGGCACAATACTCGGCGCGGCCGGGTGACCGTTCAGCAAGAAATCGGCAAGCCCGGCAGCCGAAAGAGACGAAAGCTCGAAAGTGCCGGGCAGTAATGAGAGGTGCACGTGCGTAGCTTACGGCCGACTCTCTCACGTTTTCGTTCTGTCGGGCTTTCGCGATTCGACGCTCTTGGTCCTCGCGACGTGACGGACTTCCTGGCGTAACAACCAACACGTACTTTGCCGTTCAGGGGAGAATTGCCATGGTGCAGCATCACGCGGAATATGTGGCGCGGGGCGTCTCGCGGCGCGATTTTTTGGGCTTCTCGGCAGGTGCCGCCGCGGCGGGGATCGCCGGAGGGCTCTCCATCGCCCGCTCGGCCCACGCGGCCGGCAGCGACGTCCTCAAGATCGGCCTCATCGGCTGCGGCGGGCGGGGGGCGGGCGCCGCCGTCAACGCCATGAATGCTGACAAGAATGCCAAGCTCGTCGCCATGGCCGACGTGTTCGAGGAACGCGTCAAGGGTGCCCGCATCCAGCTCCAAAAGGAAATGCCCAATCAGGTGGCGGTCAGCGACGACCACTGCTTCGTCGGCTTCGACGCCTATCAGAAGGTGATCGCCAGCGGCGTCGACGTGGTGCTCATCGCCTGCGCCTCGAAATTTCATCCCGTCTACCTCAAGGCCGCGGTCGACGCCGGCAAGCACGTCTTCGTCGAGAAGCCGCACGCCATCGACCCGCCCGGCGTCCACCTCGTCGAGAAGGCCTGTGAAGTGGCGAAGCAGAAGAACCTCAGCGTGGTTTCCGGCCTCTGCTGGCGATACGACAAGGGCGTGCAAGAGACCATAAAGCGCGTGCTCGACGGGGCCATCGGCGAGATCGTGGCCATCCAGGAGACCTACATGCGCTCTCCCTACCGCCTCGAAGAACGCCGGAAGGACGACACCGAACTCCAGGCCCAGTTC
>CAZFKF010000761.1:0-3630 GCA_964518805.1 uncultured Planctomycetaceae bacterium
GCTTCGCTCTCGGCCGCGCCGGCCACGTCGGCCGGGGTGATCAATCGCGTCTCGCTGTCCAGGATGCGGATCAGGTCGTCGAATTCGCGGCTGCCGGCCTCGTAGCCCGATTCGACCAGCAATTCGTCGTGCGACCGCACGTGGCCGCGGATGTTCGCGCCGGATTCGGGCAGCAGCGCGCCCAACACCCGCCGGGCGGCTTTCTGATGAAAGCGGTGCCCCGGGGAAGCGGACTCGCTGCTGAAGGTTTCTTCCAGGAATACGACGCCAACCCCTTCGGTGCCGCCTACGGCCTTCCACGTGCTGCGTGTCCAGGGCTTGCTTTTCATGATTTCGGCGAAGAGCGCCAGGTGGACGCAAATCACCTTGCCGTCTTGCTCCAGTCCGGTGATCGCCTGGTCGAGGAAGGCGATCTGTTCGGCGGCGAGGCGGTCCGGATCTTCAGGCAGCGTGGCAAAGGCGCGCCCGAACGCGGTAAGGACCTTCTTCGCGTGCCGACGATCGAAGAGATCGACCAGGGCGCTGTTCTGCCCCTCGATCAGAGGAATCTCCAACTCCTGCATGAATCGGCTGACGCTCAGCCAGAAGTCGTCCCGCACCATCACGATGCACTGCACGCGTTCCCCGTCGCATTGCCGGAGGGCCTCGACCAACTCGGTGTCCTCCTGAGACCGATTCGCGTGGAGCCACTGCTCGAACTGGTCGAGGACGATAAGAACGCTCTTGCCAGACGCCATGCCCTCGCCGCGGCGAATCGCCGCAACGCAGTCGCGAAGCCCAAGGCCCGTGGGCAGCCCGGGACACGTCTTGCGCAGGGCGCGAAGCAGCCGGGCTTCGGTCCCTTGCGCCGCCGCCTCCAAGTACACCGAAGCCACTCGGGGTGCCAGCCGGGGAACAAGGCCGGCCTTGACCAACGACGACTTGCCGCACCCGGAGGGACCGTAAATCACGCCCACGCGGAACGTCTTGTCCGGGTCCGATTCCTCGATGCGGCGTTTCCAGAAGCGGATGCTTTCGGGGAGCCCCTCGCGGTCGCGCGGGCCCGGCAGGAGGCCCAGGAAGAAGTCCGCATCTTCGCCGTCGAACGACCGCAACCCCTTGGGCACGATCGCGACGACCCGCATCGAATCCAGTTCGAGGGACGACGGACCGGCCACGATCGCAGGGGCTGCTCCAGAAGGCGGTTGGGATCTGGCCGCCGAACCGCCGGCCGACCGGTCGCCTCCCCCGGCCTCCAGATACAGACGAAGATCTTCGGCCAGGTCCATGGCCGTGTTGTAGCGCTCGGAGGCACGCTTGGCGATCGTCCTCAGGCAGATCCGCTCCAATTCCCTGGGAATCGAATCGACCCATTGGCGCGGCGGGCGTGCCTCAAGGGTCTTGATCCGCTCGACGACTTCGGACTTCGTCGTTCCCCGGAACGGTCGCACTCCCGTCAGCAGTTCGTAGAAGACCACGCCCAGACTGAAGACATCCGACCGGCCATCGACGAGATGGCCCTCACCCCGGGCTTGCTCGGGACTCATGTAGAGGGTCGTACCCATCCACTTCGCCCCCTGCCCGAAGTGCTCTTCGACCAGCGCAATGCCGAAGTCGGCCATGTAGGGTCGTCCGGCGGAGTCGAGAAGGATGTTCGCCGGCTTGACGTCGCGATGCACGATCCCGCGAAGGTGCGCGTGATGGAGGGCATCGGCGATTGCGGCAATGATCTCGGCCGACTGATGCTGCGATGGACGATCGCGCGCGATTCGGACCGCGAGATTCTCTCCCTCCACGTATTTCGACACGACGAAACACAGCCATTCCGAGGAAGCCCCCGCGTCGTACACCGGCACAATGTTGGGATGATCGAGGCTCGCCAGGATCCTTGCCTCGGTGATGTAGAGCTCCGCCCTTTCGGCGCTGAGAATCAGGTTTCGGTGGGGTACCTTAAGGGCCACCCGCCGTCGCAGTACCTCATCGAAGGCCAGATAGACCGTTCCAAATCCTCCCCGACCAAGGAGCCGTTCGATGCGATATCGGCCAAAGCGCTCGGGATGCGGACCGCTCTCCAGAGTGCCTGAGTGCGGCTGCAATTCAAAGCCGGGAGCCGGAGATGCGGCACCCGTACCCACCCGCAGGTCGTCCGTTTCCGCCAAGTACGAAACGGTCGGCCGCGAGGGATCCGGGTGCTCGCTCGGATTGTCCATCACCAGGAATCCCAGAGAAGACAAGCAAGAGACGGCATCTGCCAAGGGGCTATTATAGCCCTTGCCAGGGGAGGGAATCAATCCTCGCCTGGAATGGAAAGAAGGCCTCTCGTTGCCCTGGGACTGCCTCCGGTGAATGGCGTGTCTTTGGGCGTCACGCGGTGCGCCGCGACGCTCGATCGGAACCAAGTCGCCCGGGCGGAATGCGGGGCGCGCTGGATTCAAGGGGGCGATCACCGCGTAGTCGAACGGCAACGGTCGTCGACACCTTCGCGACGCCCGGTATCCCGACGAACAATGAATTCCCGCTGTTCGCCGCTGTCTCTACTTGTTGATCGTCCCTCCCGGGCTGCGGAGGTCGTTCTGGAACGCGCCGCGGCGATCGGCGCTGCGGATCTCGCGATCGGACCCGGCGGATCGGCGGGCGCCGGGTTGCGCCAGGGAAGCCGGATCGCCGGCCGCGTTGGTGGCGTAAAACTGCGTGGTCCCCTCGCGCACCAGGCGAATTCCCGAGACGGCTTGCACTTCCACCCTGAACACGTGGTTTCCCGCCTTGTCGGCCTTGGCGCGGATCTGGAACGTGGACGTCTGTCCGGGGGCCAACGCCGGAACCGACTCGAAGACCACTTGGCCGGAACTGATCCTGTGGCGGGTCCCTTCGGCCGACACCGGCTCGACGTTCTTGGCAAAGTACACGACCACTTCCACGGCGCTGGCGCTGGCGGTGCCACGGTTCTGGATGCGGACCTGATAGACGGCCTCGCCATCGAGCCCCACGGGCCCGGTGGGCTCTTCCACGGCCAGCACGAGGTTGGGCGCCGTTTCGACCTTGGTCACGGCCGACGCCGTGGCCCGGGCCTCGCCGTCGGCCGTGCACTGCACGTCGAGCTGACCCGAACCGTCGGCCGACAAATTGCACGTCACCGCCAGGGCGACGTCCGCCCCGACCCCGAGCTGCGGAATCGTCCAGAGCACTTTGCCGTCTTCCGTGGCACGACCGTTCTGAAGGCTGGAGACGTATTTCGCCCCGCGGGGCAAGACGGCCTGGATGTTCACGTTGCTTGCCGGGGCATTGCCCTCGTTGGTGACGCGGATGCGATAAGTGGCCTCATTGCCCGCATAAAGCACCTTCGGCCCAATCGCTTCGGCCTTCAGCTTCGCACGGCGAACAAGGATCTCCTGGGCCAACGTGGCGCGGGCGCTGCCGTCGGCGCGGGCCTCGATGGCGATCGCGAGGGCGCCATCCTGCCGGGCCGTGAGTTCCACGGCAACCGTCTTCTTCTGGCCCGCGGGCAGGGTGCCGAACCGCTGGGTAGCCGTCGCCTGTTTCTCGCCGGGCGCACTGGAGGAAAAGCCGACGACAACATTCTCGGCATCCGCGGTGCCCGCATTGGAAACCTCCAGTCTGAAGATTTCCGCTTTGCCGAAAAGCACCTCGTGC
>CAZFKF010000762.1:0-3625 GCA_964518805.1 uncultured Planctomycetaceae bacterium
GCAGATCGCTCGGCAGATCGACGGGGCCGTGGTGGTCGATGGCTCGAACCGCGATGACCACGGCGAACATCGTCCGGGCCTTCAGGCCGCCAAGGACCGCAAGGTTCGCAGCCCGCTGGCCGAATGCGGATTCACCAAGGCCGAGATTCGCGCCCTGGCCGCCCATTGGGGACTCCCCACCTGGGACAAGCCGGCCACGCCCTGCCTGAGCAGCCGCATCGCCTATGGCGAGCAGGTCACGCCCGAACGCCTGGCCATGATCGATCAGGCCGAGCGGTTCCTGCGCGAGTTCGGGTTTCAGCCCCTTCGGGTCCGCTATCACAAGGGCGACATGGCGCGGATCGAGGTCGCGCCGCAATCGCTGCCGCGATTCCTCGATCCTGAATTCCGCGCCCAGGTGACGGCGCGTCTCAAGTCGCTCGGATTCAAGTACGTGTCGCTCGATCTAGAGGGCTTCCGCTCGGGCAGCCTGAACGCCGTGCTTCCGGCGGAGAGCCTGACGATCCTCGGCCAGGAGTGAACGAAGCTCCTATCGCTTCCCCGGCCGCAAGTAGCCCGCACTGGATTGGAAGTATTTGCGACGGCGGGTCTGGACCAGGTCGCCCGCCTCGGCCTGCTGCTTCTGGAGGTCGACAAGATTGGCCCGGCACACCCGGCAGCCGATCACTTCCAGATGGAAGGTCACGTAGTCGGCCGCTTCCTTGGGCAACACGCCCAGCACGTAGCTGCCCAACTGCTCGCGCGTCGAGCAACTCAGCCGGTGCCGTCGCCAGATCTCGCCGAGGGAATGCACGCCGGCGTCGCGCCGGCCGTTGATCACGGCAAGCTGCCGCACGAGGTTCGCGTCGCTGCGCAGGGCATGCTCGATCCGCGCCATCTGCTCCGGCGGCAGGGCCTCGTCGAGATAGGCTTCCAGTTCGGCGGGTGAGAAAGAGCGGGGCATGGGCTGCGCACCGGGCGTTGCGAAAGGAGAGATTGTCTCAGGCTTTGAAGGAATGAATAGCGAATAGCGAATAGCGAATGCGGAATGCAGGATGAATTTGGCCGAGACTCCGGAGCCAGAAGACGAACCGGCACGAAATCAGGAACGGCTTGGGGGCCTTCATTCTGCCTTCGCTATTCACTCTTCCGTATTCGCTATTCATTCCGGTCTTCGACGCGTTGGAAACTTGCCCCACGTCATGAATCCTCGTACAACTCCGGGAACACTTCTTCCGGCAGTTCCAGACGCCGCACGGCCGCGCGGATCTTGGAAACGAACTCGAACTTGACGTTGGCCACCTGCTGTTCGGAGATGCTGAGGTGACCGGCCACATCCTTGTTGGCCCAGCCGCGGACCAGGAGCAACTCGACGCAGGCCAGCTTCTGCCAGTCGCCGCGGCGCTGGTAGGCCGCGATCTGCTCGGTAATCGCGGAAACAAGGGCCGCTTCTTCCAGGTCGCGGCGCTCGCCGCTACGGAGGATGCTGCTGGCGGGCCGGGCCGGGCCTGCGGGCTCCCAACTGCTGGGGTTGGTGCCCTTGGGCGTGGAGAGCGGCAACGCCGGGCGGCGGCCCTCGCGGCGAAGGTGGTCGGTCAGCTTATGGGCCGTGATCGAGAAGAGATAACTCTCCAACGAACGCCGCGTGTCGTAGTTCGGCAGGCTGGTCAGGAAACCGATGAACGTCTCTTGAACGATGTCCTCGGCGGCCGCGCGATTCCGCGTGCGGTGCTCGACAAACGCCAGAAGCCGGCCCTCGAAGCGCGCAATCAACTCCTGCCAGGCGTCGGCCTCGCCGGTCCGGACGCGCTGGACCAAGAGCATGTCGGATTGATTCGAGGGGGTCATCCCGGGAAGGTGCTCCGCGGGCGGGCCGAGGTACCCATCGGCCGCTAAACGTTTCGGATTGCCCCGGCCCAATGCCACAGGACCGCGCCGGCAGCGGCCAGGACCAGGACCATGGCGCCCGCCGCGAACCGCAGCCGGCCGCGGTACGCCCCGGCGGTCGCCAAGTCGACCTTCAAGTATCCGTAAATCACGCTCAGCAGCAAGAGGCCCCCGCCAAGAATCGACGCCGCCAAAACCACCCTGGCTCCGACCAGCGTTTCCTTCCACACGTCCTGGAGCTTGCCTTCCACTTGGCGATCGAAACTCAAGAGCGCGTGCAGGTTGAACATCTCGCCCACCGAGGTGTTGATCTTTTCGAGCCACTGCTCTTTGACCAGATGCTGCCGGGCATAGTCTGCGGGCAGGGAGACCTCGGAACTGGCCTCCTCGCCGATCCGCCACGCCACGTAATAACCGACCGCCTCCTCGATCTCTCCTTCCATCGCCCGCTCGCATTCCATGGGCGTCTTCCATGGGCCGGCCACCACGGCGACCTCATAGCGATCGGCCGTGGGCTGTGGCGGGGTGTCGATCCAGGCCGGACGCTTGGACGGCGCCGCTGGCGAGGACGCGGCCGGGGACTCGGCGAGTATCGGCTTGGCGGCCGGCGGCTGCTTGGGACTGGGCATCGAATGCATGGCGGTCAAGAATGCCCTCTGCACGGCGGCAAGCACCTTGGCCGCGCCCGACGGACCGGTTGGGTCCGCGCTCGGCGGCGGTTTCTGCGGCAGCGGGGCGGGCGGAGGCGCCGCAGGGGCAGGTGCGGGGGTCGCGGCCACTGGCGCGGGCGCCGCCGGCGGCTCGGTCTTGACGAGGATTCCGTTGGACGAAATACTCACCTGGGTTCCTTGAACGCCGTCGCCGACCTGAATCTCCGGGAAATGCTGCATCCGGGCGTAGAACGTGAAGACTCCCGCCAACACCAAGAAGACCAAGACGAACGGTCCGAGGATCAGGAGCGGGATAAGGACAAACTTTCCCACCGAACGAGTCATCGCGCCCAGTCGCCGAGGTTCGATCACCCGAGGCAAAACGATGAGTGCGATTACGACGATGATGAACCAGTGGAACAGTGACATGCTGCCCATGGCTTGCTTGCTCCTACGCTGACGGACTCTGCCAGCGTCGCTGGCGAGGCTGGATCCACAGGCTGGTCAGTTGCACGGCGACCGAGACCGCGCAGGCCGTCATCGGCAGCCACGGCTGGGGGAAGCCCCACAGATCGGCTGTCAACGCCGCCAGGAAAACACACACGATGATGCTCCAAAGACTCATTCGCACGTTGCGGGCCGGGGCGGCCTGGCGCCACCATCGGATTGCGAAGAAGAGGGTGGCGAAGGCCGCCAAATAGTACTTGGCCATGGGCCAGCCATCGCTTGGCGACAGGCTGTGATGCGGCCGGAGATTGAGAATCTGCATGAACCGATTGTCGTGGACTAGATCGGTCGCGAAGTAGCTGGTTGCCCCTAAGGCGACCATCCCCAGCCCCAGTCCAACCACCATGAGCACGAACCGCCGCAGCATCGCGTCGCCCGACCGCCGCTCCCAGAGCTTCGAGACGGTCAGCACGGCCCACGTGCAGGCGAGGCTCACAGTGACCAGCCAGGCAAACTGGGCCCACCACGTGGCGGTCCAGAGTTGCGGTTCCGATACCCCGTCGCGGAATCCGTTGAGGACCAACATAATGAGGCACATGGCGAGCGTAACCAGGGTGCTACTCACCAGCGACCCGACCCACTGCGCAAAACGCTCGCGCGCC
>CAZFKF010000763.1:0-3612 GCA_964518805.1 uncultured Planctomycetaceae bacterium
CATTTCCAGTCCGGCGCTGTCGATCAGCGGCACGCTTTCCAGGTCCAGAACCGCGTGCGGCTGCCCTCGCACGCAGCACGCTTCCAGGAGTTGTCGTACCCGCGGCGCGAAATCGGCGTTCAGCGGGTCATCGCCGCGCACCAAGTCGACTGCGCCTTGTCGGGTTCGTTCAAACATGGAGTTCTGGGGAATTGGAGATTAGCGATCGGAAGTTGGGGATTCGGGGGCTGGGGTCAAAGATCCTGGTTCCTGAGAGTCCGTCTGCGGCCCGGCATCTCGTTCATCCTCAGAGGTCGCTCCCGAGGATTTTGCCGCTCCTGCTACATCAGCGGCAGTGACACTGTAAAACGCGTGCCCTTGTTCAATTCGCTCTGCACGCTCAGTCTTCCGCCATGGAGCCGTACCACCTCCTGGACCAAGGACAGACCCAGCCCGCTGCCCGTCTGCTGTTGGACCCGCGGATCGGAACTGCGGAAGAACTTGTCGAAGACCTTGGGAAGTTCCTCGGCCGAGATCCCGAACCCCGTGTCTTCGATGTCGATCTGGAGCGCGTCGGGTTTCACTTGGACCTTGAAATGCACCTGGCCGCCCTCGGGCGTGTACTTCGCCGCGTTGCCGAGAAGATTGACGAGCGTGGCGGAGATCTTGTCCTTGTCCAATCGCAGTTTCGGCAGTTTCTCGGGGAACGAGGCGTGAAGCGTGATTCGCTTCTGGGCCAACTGGGGGCGGACCTTCTCGGCCGCCTCGCGGAGCATCCGGTCGACGTCCGTCTCTTGCCGAGCCAGGGACATCGCTCCCACCTCCATGCTGCTGATGCTGAGCAGGTCGTCGATCAGCCGCGCCAGGCGCGACGCCTCGGCGTTGATCGTGTTGCAGAACTCCTTCTGCCGGTCGACCTCCAGCATGTCGCTCAAGGCCAGAGTCTCGGCATAGGCCTTGATGTTGGTCAGCGGCGTACGGAGTTCGTGGGTGGCGGCGTTCACGAACTGGTTGCGCATCTGTTCGGCGAGTTTCTGCTGCGTGACATCGCGGATGGACCAGATGTGCCCGGTGCCACAACCGCCTTTTGCGCCGCGCAACGGATGACGAGCCACGCGCAACACGCCCTGCGATCCGTCGCCCGACCGGCCCAATTCGGCCACAACCGGCCTCGCCCGCGAGTCCGGATCCAGGAGCGTTTTTCCCGGCTCGGTCTCCGGCTCGAGTCCCAGGAGTTCGGCCATGGTCCTTCCGCGCGGGTCGCTCGTCGCGCCCAGGAGCGCCGTGGTTGCGTGGTTGGCGAAGGTAATCTTGCCCTGATCGTCGGTCAGCGCGGTGCCGTCGGGCAGGCTGTTGAGAATATGGTCCGCCTTGCGTTGGCGAAAACCATCGAGGGCCTCGGTGAGGCGCGACTCGAGGCCGGCGGTCTTTCCGACCCGACGGCACCAATCGGCCAACCGGTTCCAGCCCTCCGCCGCCTTGGTCGCCGCCACCACAGGCCGAAGTCTCATGTCGCCCTCGGTTGAAACCGAGGCCAACTCGTGAAGCTGGTGCTCGATGTCCGTCAAAGGGCGCACCGTACGTTGCAGCACCACCACGCCCAAGAACATCACCACGAGCGGTCCCAGAATGGCCGCGGGTGCATGCTCGGCCACCGCGCCGATGATCCCGGAAAGGCCGGTCTCTGCCACGGCCATATGAAGGGTGCCGATGGGTTGGCCCGCGCTGCGGAGCGGCGTGCGGTACTCGCGAAGCACCCGCGACTCGCTGTCGACGAAGCGAACGCAATCCACTTCGCCCCACTGCACCGCCGCCCCAGTCGGATCGCTGGCGTTCTTGCCCACCGTTTCACGTACGGAATGGGCAATGTACTTTCCCGCCTTATCGGTGATGGCGCAATAGGCCAACGACTTGAGCGTTGAGAGGCGCTCCACGAACGGCTGCAACCGGCTCTCGCCGCCGGTGGCGTATTCGGCTGCAATGGCGTTGGCGGCTCGACCCAGATCGGCCAGGCACGCACTTTCGGCGCGCGAACTCGCGATCGACTGCGAAACGGTCACCACACCGACCGTCAACCAAGCCACCGCAGCCAGCCCAAAGACGAGGTAGTATGCCGTTACCCGGCGGGGCAGCTCGAGATGGAGCGTTTTCTCGAACATTCGTTGTCATCCTGCACGCTTCCCCCCCCGCGTACCCTGGAACGCCATCGAGGGCGGTCCAACCAGTCCAGATCACGCTGCCCCGGCAGCTAGCTCAAGCAGCCTTGGACCGTTTCGACCAAGTGAACCACGCTGAACGGCTTGGGCAGCACGTCTAAGACTCCCAACTCCTCGCGAAGCTTCGATCGATCCAGTTCCAGGCTCTTGGCAGTCACCATGAGTACCGGGATGCCAGCCAGGCGTGGGTCGCTCCGCATTCGTTGGCAAATCTCTGAGCCGGACAGCTCGGGCATTTGCTGGTCGGTCACCACCATGGCATAATCACGCTTCTGCAACAGATCCCAAGCCGCGAGTCCGGTTCGCGCGAGATCAACCTGGAGCCCGGCGCGCTCCAAGTGGAATCGCACGACCGCCGCAAGCGCCGCGTTGTCTTCGGCGACCAGAACGCGCTTCGCGGCTTGTTCGACTCCTTGACACATGTCCTGTCATTGCCTTCCCCCTGTCGGGGTGAACTGCCGGAAAAGTCTGCGTATTTTATTTATTCTGACGCGGGCCCTTATCGGCAATTCCCATGCAGTCTCTACAGCAGCAAACCGACGGTAGGCCGCGATTTTGGGTCGACAGGATGCCTGCGTAGACATTATTGGGGGGTTAGAACTTGTCGTAGGTCGTAACGCCGTCGCTGGACTTGTCCGTGGTGTTGGCGATGAACCTACCGTCCTTAGTGTTGAACCTCCACCCGCTCGATCCGTCGCCAGCCATGGTGGCAGTAGCGTCCTCTTGGCTGAACTTGACCACCGCATCCTTGGCGCCTACCGGGCACTTGGGAAATTCCCCTCTTAAATAGGGCTTGAGGTCTGTCTTGAACGACTCGTCGGTCGGACTTGTGCCACCCGGCAGCTTGCCACCGTTGTTTGCCGCGTACACCTCGACGGCGTTGAGGATCACGGCAAGCGATTGGCGCAGGCCGTTGTCCGTGGCGGTCGCGGTGGTGGTAAGCAGTTTTGGAACCGCGACGGCGGCTAGAATCCCCAAGATCATGACCACAACCACGAGCTCGATCAGCGTGAAACCTTTTCGACGCTCCATAACGCTCTCCCGAAAGTATGAGGTGCGACCGTGACGGCCGAACCGTAGTGGCAACCTAGGCATGCAAGGCAGAGACGTTCTCGCCGGCAGCCTGGGAAATCTAGGTTGAGGTGTGAAAAAATCAAATAGGATGACGCATACGCGTTTCGACACCGTTCAGCGGCCGGGCGTCCCATTCGCGCCATGCACCGTAAGCTAGGGTTGCCAGGGGAGTTTCGCCTCAAGTCGGACTACGAAGCAGGCCCTTGTCCCCCTGAAAGGTGTACCTGTATGATCGATTCTCTGTTCGCAGCCATCGAGGATTCGCCTGCCGCGTTGGAGGAGAAGGTCGGTCGGCTGCTGGCAGAGAACTCGCGCCTTCGAGCCGAACTGCAACAGTGCCGGG
>CAZFKF010000764.1:0-3607 GCA_964518805.1 uncultured Planctomycetaceae bacterium
GCACACGGCCGCCAGACCGGAAGCGCGGATCGGAACCGCAATCGTGCCATCGGCGGCGATCTCCAGGGGGCCCCGCGGCTCTTCCACAAGGTTGCACGCGGTGGCCTTTCGGGCCGGGATCGACGTCAGCCGCACGTGCGCCGTAGTCGGCCGGCCGGTCAGTTCCCAAAGCCGGAAGGTGAACGCGTTGCCTTCGGCGGCGGGCCGGGCGCCGACGAGAAACACGTTGGGCTCGGTAATCGAAACCAGGCCCGCGGCCGGGGCCGCCAGCCGCCCCTGCGGATTGGCGTCGACCACGCTGGCCAGGAGCGGGTTCGACGCATCCCATCCGAATCGGGCCGAAGCCACGCGGTCGGGTCGCGGCTGGCTGGTGATCGCGAACCGGAAGGCGAAATCGCCCCCCTGGCCCGCAAGGTAGTTCGTGAACCAGTAGTTGTTCATCACATACGCGTACACATGGCCGTTGACCAGCGGCAGTTGCGTCTGCCACTTGCCGCGGTTGATGTCCTGGAAGCAGACTAGTGGGGCGTCCGGTGTGGCCCAGGTGATCGTCGCATCCGCTCCTTCGATCTCGACGAAGTGCTGCACCGTGAACCAGTCGAGGCATGCGCCCGGCAGCATGTCGCTGTTGGCGCACACGATGCCCGCCGGAATCTCGTAGCGGAACGTGGGCTTCTGGGCGGCGAAGGGGAAGGCGAAATAGACCGCCTCTTTCTCGTAGGTCTGGCTCTTGTTGACGTGGTTGGCCAGATCGATCCGCTTGACGTCGTTCCAGACGATCACCACGTTGGCGATCTTGGGAGTCATGGGCGCGGCGGTTTCGACGACCATCATTTCGCCCAACTCGCCGAGCTTCATCCGCCGCAGCGTGGCCTTCTGCTGGATCGATACGGTGAGTTTCGCATCGGGACCGCTCTCGACAATCCGCGTGCCCTTGCCGCCGGCCACGTAGAGATACTGATTCAGCCGGTACGGCGCCTTGGGATCGACCAACTCGCGCCCGGCGCGCTTGTCGAGGATGCTCGCGACGGCCCCGGTCGCCGGATCGAACGCCACGCGGTAGTGATTGCTCTCGATAACCGCGCCTTCCACCGGTTGGGGCGCCGGGCGCGTGCCGCCCGATTGCAGCTTGAGCACGCGGTAGCCGCACGCCGGCACGTCGCGGACCAGGACGTACGTGCCATGCGTGCTCTCGCAGGTGGCGACACCCGGTTCTGCAATCGTGGTGCCTTCGGGCAGTATGACGCGAAGGATATCAGTCCGCGGCCAACTCGTGGGATTGACCACCAGCAGCGAGCGGCCATCGGTGCGAACGAGCGACGCCAGGGCCCTGACGCCTTGGTCGCACACCGCCTTGCCCCCGCGGTCGGCGTCGACGGCGAACTGGGCCTTGATCTTCCACTGGGATTTCGTGAACTCGCTCTCGGGCTGGTCGATCGAGCAGTAAGCGCCCCAGGTGTGCTCGTCGTAGAGCAGGCAGTTGCGCCACGCCGAGTCAATCGCGCCGGCCGGATAGCCGATCGCTGGATCGATGCGGCGGGCCAGGGTGAGAAGCTTCTCGCCGTTGGCGACCGACTCGTGGGCATTGCGCACGAGGGTCGTTTCGCGGGCCGAGGAGCCGGCGCCGTCTTCCCAATACGTGCCGCCGCTTCCGCGGAAGGTCGGCAGTCTGTCGCCGAAACCCTTCTCCACATACTCGAAGAACTCGTCGTTGCGGCTCAGAATGATCTTGGGAAACTCGTAGCGGTCGTTCCATTGCCGCACAACCTCGGCCAGCTTGGGATTGATCGCCTGGTTGTCGCCGTAGGCCCCGTGCAAGAAGATGGCGTCGCAGGGGTAATCCGGGCGAGACTCCAGGCGGCGGATCGTGTCGAGCATCGGGCCGCGGATCCGCTGAATGCTGCTGTCCATCCCCCATCCGCTCGCGTGGGCGTAGCCCGGCACCCACATCATGAGCACGCGGCTGCCGTCGGGACCCTGCCACCAGGCGGGACACTTGTCGTAGAGCTGCGTGAAAGTGAACGCCCGGGTGTTGTTGATGCCGCTGGAAAAGTAGCGGATGCCCGAGTTGGCCAGGAGCATCGGCAGCGAGGCCTCCTGGGTGGGCACGTCGCTGATCATCGCGCTGGAGTACCGGAATCCGTGTTGGCGGCTCGCCCGATGCCCGAGAACCATCAGCCGGCACGCCTCCTCGGGCGAGCACAGCCCGGTAAGGATGTTGCAGTACAGGGCCTGCACGCCAATCTTGCCGGCGCGGGCGAACCGGAGGAACGCGTCGAGCTGCGGGCCCTTGCGGGCCTGGAGGTAGTTCTCCAGTTGCCAGCCCACCTCCAGGTTCCAGCGGAAGTCGGGGAATTGGCCGCACAGTTCCACGGCCTTGTCGACGTTCTCGTTGTGCCGCTCGGCGCACTTGGGCTGGATGTCGGTGTAGCCCACGTCGGTGTGGGCGCTGGGGGCCACGAAGACCTTCCACTTCTTCTGCGGCTTGACCTGCGCCAGGGCGGATTTCGAGCGGGCGCCAACCGTGGCCGTGACCTTCACGTCCAAAGGGCCGGGAACGTCGGGCAGGAGGATCTCCTGCGACACGGCGCCGAACTGCGGCAGTTGCCTGACCGGCACGTCGGTTGTCTCTCCGCCCGCTTCAACGCGCAACTGCAGGTCGCCCACCGGGGCGTTGAAAGTCGCCGTGACGTCGACCGCGCGGCGCACCTTGCCGTCGCGGCGCACGTAGAACGGCGTGGGCACGATCGCCAGGCTCTTCACTTCCGGTTCGGGCATCTTGGCGTCGGGGTCGTTGAGCAACGTGACCGCGTCGTATTGCAGCCAAGAGCCTTCGTCGCAGGCAAGCACGATCTCATTGCGACCTTGCACAAAGGCGATTGGCGGGAGCTTCAACTCGATCGTATGCGGCTTGCCGGCCGCGGGGTTGCCGAGCGAGGCGTCGCCTCCGCCTGGCGGAAGAGGAAACGTGCCGGTTCGACCGCCGAGCGAAATGCTGACTACCGGCGGCATCGCGCCTTGGGTGTCGGCCAAGTCGATCCGCAGCGTAAAGGGTCCGCGAGGCGGTTGGGGGAGTTCGAAGCGGATCGTGCGCGGGTGGACGCGGCTGCCGGCCCAGGCGTCAACCGGCCCCGGATGGATGAACGGCCAGTCCTTAGCCGCATCGCTCTTGCCCACCTCGAACACCAGCGGCTTTGCGCCGAACTGCGCCAGAAATGCGGGGTAGTTGCCGGCGATCGCCAGTTCGCGCCAGTTGCGATCGGGCTTGCCGATCTGCCACACGATCTGCTCGGCCCCTACGGCCGTCGACGCCGCCAAACACAACCAGGCTGCTGCCGCGCGAAACATGCCAAGTCTCCTACAGTCAAATGCCCCACGGAGGATGAGGTACCCCTCCTCCGCCAGTCTTTGCCAGCCAACTTAGACGCCCCGGCCACCCTGTGCAAGTCCCCCGGCCGGCGCTGGGGAGTCCTGCGCTGTTGCGGGCAGGGACATTCCTGACCGAAGTGGAACGAGACTTCCGATCCCATGGGCCCGGAATGGAATTTGACAATCCGCCCGGCGCGACGTAGATATCCAATAGGCAGATCTCCTTCTCGTCACGGGC
>CAZFKF010000765.1:0-3606 GCA_964518805.1 uncultured Planctomycetaceae bacterium
GCCGGCTCGCCGTCGAACTCGCGATCGAAGAGTTCCACCTCGCGCGAGGCGGCCACGATGGCCGCCGGTCCGTTGCGCGTGCCCGCGCCGTAACACGTGGTGCCCTCGTAGGGAATCGGCAGGAGCCACGCCCGAGCCCGGGCCGGCGCGGAGAACTCCTTCGGCAGGCCGAGGAAGTCCCAGGAAGTCTGTTCGACGGGATTCTGAGGCAATGGGGTTGTCATGTGATGGGAGGTCAAAGCTGTTCCAGAAGGCATCATCCCAGCCGCGCTCGTCGGCGATTTCATCGCGGATCGTCGCCACGATGGCATCCTGTTCCGCATGGAGCAGCATCCGCACCTCCAACGGTTGGCTGCGTCATCTTTGACACGTCTCGCTTACGATCGATCAACTCGGCCCGATGGTGATAGAGCACGGCCAGGAGTTGTTCATCGTCGATGTCCCAGAGGGATCGTCCGGTCTGGTCTTCGCCGAGAAACCCCAAGTGCGCCAGAAGTTGGCCGAGGCGTACCTCGGGGGACAACTCGGATAACTCCGCCAATACTGCCAGTGCTTCGCGCTGCGTTGGCGTCATCATGGCAACAGGTCTCCAATCTTCGGAGCCGGTTCGTAGGCCCGGCGTAACCGGCCGATCACTTCGACCCGCACCAGAGTCCCCGGAGCGAGCTTGGCGATTCGGGTTGCCCGGGTAACTCCATTATACACCACCAACACCCCATCCGATCCCTCGTACGCGACCAACGGAGGCATCCCGCTCGACGGATCGCCGAATCGGGCGATTTGGCGTTGGAGCTTGACCGGATCGGCACCACCGCGCCGCGACGACGGAATCCGTAGTTCGCGGGGATCGACATCAACGAAATCGGAGGGCATGCCATGGAGTATATCCCACTCCATGGGGCGAAGCGAGTCCTGCCCCGCGACCCACCGAAGGGGATCTCAACGGTCTCCAATCGCCCGCCGCAGCAGGTTGTGGGTAATCTTCTGGACGCGTTCGTCGGCGCCGTGGGGGCGGGCGGTGTGAGACCAGGGGAGCATGTGGCCGGGCGGAAAACTCAGCCCTTGGGCCCAGAAGATCGTCGAGGCGTTGAAGACATAATTGCCCTTCGGCCCGGGATAAACCGTGGCCGTCCAGGGCACCGGACGCACGCCGCCGTTGAGGGCCTTGCCCTCGGCCACCACTTCCATGCCCGGGATCTCGGCCGGCATGCCGTGAAACTCCCAGCCCACCAGGCCGCGGATGCGGTCGCCCTTCTTCATGCCGGTGCCGGCGAACATCCAATGGTCCGGCTTGCTGACGATCCAGTCGCCGCCGCCGTTGACCGGGCAGATGTTCCGCACGCCCATCAAGAGCCCTTCGTCGGGCCCGACGTACGGGAACGGATCGCGCACCGGTTCGCTCCCCATGGTCGGCCCTTTGTACGGCGCGGCCCGGGTGATGACGCGGTTCGGCCGGCCGTCGCTGCTGGGACCGAACGGCGTCACCCAGCAAAGTGTGTTGCCCGAAAGAAACAGAAGGTTCACCCCTGCGTCGCGCATGGCTGCGACGGCATCGTGGGCGCGGCGGTCCCAATACTCGTCGTGGCCCACGCTGATGAAGACTTTGCACTTCTTGCCCCGCTCGGGGCTGAGCATGTCGCTCTGCGAGCAATAGGTCACGTCGTATCCCTGTTGTTCCAGCCAGAAGGCGAGAGGAAACTCCCAGCAAAGGAATTCGCCAGAGCCGACCGACTGCGGATTCTCGTAGATCTGCCGGTACTTGCCGTAGGGGCGGTCGAAACTCACGTCGATACCCGAGAGTGACGTCCAGTCGGGCGTAAGGCCGTTGTCATAGAGCGAGAACTGGTCGGGCCAACGGTTGTACGCCTGCCACGTGTTGTCCGAGCACTGAAAGAGGATGTCTGCCGGACGCTCGTCGCGCACGATGAACACCGTGTAGCTCTGCCACGGGTCGCGCCCGTCGCCAGCGGGCACGCGCGACAATCGCCCCAAGTAGACGCCGCTCGGCCAATCGGCCGGAACGGTCAGCGTGGCCGCCGGCGCCCACCGGCACTCCCGCACCCTCCGCGGTCCCACCGGCGGCATCGGCTGAGGCTTGCCTGCAAGCGGTCCCAAAGTGGTCATCAGGCGGGCCCCGCGTCCTCCGTAGTAGCCCATGCGGAAGACGTCGATCGTGAACTGGCCCGGCGGATCGGCGCTGACCATGAAGTCGATCGATTCGCCCGCCGCCACCGATTGACGCGAGCAGTAGCCTTCGATGCCAGGCGAGCGATAGCCGGTCGGCGAGTCGAGCCGCACATAGGTCAACTGCCAGTCGATGGCCCCCGGCTTCGCGTTCTCGCGGCCGATGAGTCCGGCGTCGCGGGTGGGGCTCGGCTCGGCAGCCGCTGCACCGGGCCGTGGTGCGGCAATTACAGTTCCAGCAAGCGCCAGGGCTCCCTTGAGCAAGTCTCTCCGCTTCGATCGGACCGCATTCTTAGGCATGGCACACCTCGCAGGGCATCGGAAATCACTTGGCGATGACACGAGCCGACGGTCGGCACCGGCGCGATTCAGAATACTTGGGTCCAGAAATCCCCACAAGCGGCACGTGTCGCGGCTGTTCCCAAACGTCCACGACTCGGCGCTTTCTGGGGGGCGGCATAGGAGCGAGGGAGTTCTTTGCTTGAGATGCGCGCGTTTTGTTGGTAGAGTAAATTGAACGGGCAAAAGGCGATTCCGAGTTGTTCGCACGCGCCAAGTGCTTGCTGTTCGGTGACTTGCGTCAATTCCAGTGCGACCGGCGGTGGTGGCTTCGAGCATGGCAGACGTACAGGCCGTGGGCATCGATCTGGGCACGACCAACTCGGCCGTGGCCTGGATTGACGAGTCAGGCCGGTCGGCAATGCTCCGCAATGGCGAAGGCGACCTCATTACGCCGAGCGTGGTCTTCTTCGATGAAGCCGAGATCATCGTGGGCAAGGAGGCGCTGCGGGCCGCCACCGCTCAGCCCGATCGGGTGGCCCAGTGGGTCAAGCGCGACATGGGGGCCCCGGTCTATTCGCACCCCATCCGCGGCCAGTATCTGCCGCCCGAGGTGATCCAGTCCTGCATTCTCCGCAAGCTCCGGGCGGACATTGTGGGCACCGCCGGCAGTGCGGCGAAGACCGTCATCACCGTGCCGGCCTACTTCGACGAACCTCGCCGCAAGGCCACCGCCGACGCCGGAGAGATGGCCGGGCTGTCGCTTCTGGACATCGTCAATGAGCCGACCGCAGCCGCCCTGGCGTTTGGAGAGGTGCTCGGTTACTTGTCGACGGGCGGCAAAGTGCTCCAGGAAATGTCGGTCATGGTCTATGACCTCGGGGGCGGGACGTTCGACGCCACGCTTCTGCGTCTTGCCCCCGGCGACATCCGCACCCTGGCCACCGACGGCGACGTGCAACTCGGCGGACACGACTGGGATTCTCGGCTGGTGGGCTACGCTGCGGAGGCGTTCAAAAATGCTCACGGCGTCGATCCACGCGACGACCCCTCGGCCCTGAACCGTCTTTACGGCGAGGTGATCGAGGCTAAGCACGCCTTGAGCGCGCGCACGCGGTCGCTCATTCGCATGCAGCACCAAGG
>CAZFKF010000766.1:0-3596 GCA_964518805.1 uncultured Planctomycetaceae bacterium
TTCTCGCCGTCGGCATAGAACAGCAGCGCGATGCGGGCGCTGCGATTCGGATCGTACTGGATCGAGTTCACCACGGCGGGAACGCCGTCCTTGTTGCGGCGGAAATCGATCAGACGATAGGCCCGCTTGTGCCCGCCACCGCGATGGCGCGCCGTAATCACGCCCTGGTTGTTGCGCCCGCCCTTGCGCTTCTTGCGCATCAGCAAGGCCTTGACCGGTTTCGCGCCCGGCGTCAACTCGGCGAAGTCGCTCACGCTGGCTCCGCGACGCCCCGGCGAGGTCGGATTGTATCGGCGTATTCCCATGACTGTGTCTGCTTTCAGCTCTTCGTTGTCAGCTTGTGGGTTTCCGTATTCCCTTCCACGCGAGCGGAGGACCGTTCGCCCAAAGCTGACTGCCGATCACTTAGAAGAAGTTGATCCGATGTTCGGGATCGAGCGTGACGATCGCCTTCTTCCAAGCCTTGGTTTCCCCGGTGCGGGCCCGCGTCCGGCGAGGTTTGCCCCGCCGGTTCTGCGTATTGACGCGCACCACCTTCACTTCAAACAGGTGTTCCACGGCCGCGCGGATCGCTTCCTTGTCGGCCAGCGGGTTGACCTCGAAGGCGTACGCGTTGCAGCGCTCCGCCTTGTGGAGCCCTTTCTCGGTGACCAACGGCCGCAACACGATCTGGTACGGCTCTAACGTGATTCCCGGGTTGTTTGCTGTCTTGGCCATCAGTTCTTCTCGGCCTTCACTTTCTCGCGGAACGCATCCAGGGCGGCCTTGGTCATCAACAGCGCCCGCGGGCGAAGCACTTCCAACGCATTCAGATCACCCACCGGCAGGACCGAAACTTCGTCCAGGTTGCGAATGCTCTTATACACGTTGGCGTCGTAGGCGGCCGTGGCCACCAGCAGACGCGAACCGTCCATCTTCAACGCCTTGACGATGGCAGCCATGTCTTTGGTCTTGGGCTGCGCGAAGGTGAGATCGTCGATCAACTTCACCTCGCTGTCGGCGATTCGGGCCGCCAGCGCCATCCGCGTCGCCAGACGAATCGCCCGCTTGGGAAGGTGATAGCTGAAGTCCCGCGGCCGCTTGGCGAAGGTGCGAGCACCACCCCGGCGAAGCGGCGTCCGCCGAGACCCGGCCCGGGCGTTGCCCGTACCCTTCTGGCGGTACATCTTCTTCGTCGTTCCGGCGACGTCGCTGCGACCCTTGGTCTGCGAAGTACCCTGCCGAGCATTGGCCTGGTACATCACCACCACGTCGTGCAACAACTGCTTGCTGATGCGGGGAGCCAGTTCGGCCGTATCGATCTCGTACGCGCCGACCTCCTGCCCAGTGCGATTGTATACGGGGATGCTTGCCATGGTCGTTCTCTCTCACTGTAGGATGGGTCTCTGACCCGTCCTTGCCGCGATCCAGTGGGGCCGAAGACCCCACCTGCGGCGACTATGCCTTTTCCGCCTGCTGGGCAACGGGAAGTTTGTTGGTTTGGCGGACCATCACGTAGCCGCCGTTGGGCCCCGGGACGGCCCCGTTGATCAACAACAGGTGATTCTCGGCGTCGATTCGGGCCACCTTCATGTTGCGGATCGTGCACCGCACGTTGCCCATGTGACCGGCCATTCGCCGCCCCTTGAACACGCGGTGCGGGAAGGTATTGCAGCCGATCGAACCCGGATGGCGGTGCACCTTCTTGACGCCGTGTGAAGCCCGCTGACCACGATAGTTGTGCCGCTTGATGAGCCCTGCGGTCCCGCGCCCTTTGGAGATCCCGGTGACATCCACAGCAGCAGCGGCACCAAGAACCTCAACGGTGAGCTGCTGGCCGACTTGATAGCCCTCGACCGGCACGCGGAATTCCTGCACGACGCGTTGCGGCTCGCAGTCGGCCTTAGGAAGAAGTGCTGCACCAGCAGCCGCAAGGCTCTTCTGACGCTTGCTGTCGAGCTTTGCGACGTGTCCGCGTTCAGCGCGGGAAGCAAGGCGACGCGGTTTATCCAGATAACCCAATTGAACTGCTTCGTAGCCGTCGCGATCCTTGGTCCGCAACTGAAGAACGCGGCAAGGACCCACCTGAATCACCGTCACCGGGATGACGTCGCCCGAGGCATTGTAAATCTGCGTCATCCCGACCTTTCGGCCGAGCAGTCCAATGGTCATCATCGTCACCTTTGTATCACGTCGCACGCGGGAACCGCAGGCCCAGGACCAGCATTACCCACGCCGCTTCCGGTTCATACACCGCCCAGAGGTAGAGGAAGGCTCCTGTCGGTTATCCTCAATCGGTGGTCAAACTACTGTTATCGCCTGCTCGAAGCCTTGATCTTAATATCAACCCCCGCCGGAAGACTGAGCTTGTTCAAGGCTTCAATGGTCTTGGCGGTTGCCTGCATGATGTCGATGACCCGCTTGTGAGTGCGGATCTCGAACTGCTGCCGGGCCTTCTTGTCGATGTGCGGACTGGAAAGCACCGTGTAGCGCTCGATACGCGTAGGCAAGGGAATGGGCCCGTGAACAACCGAACCGGTCCGCTTGGCCGTGTCTACGATTTCCGCCGCGCTTTGATCCAGTACGGCATGATCATAGGCCTCCATTCGGATACGGATGACTTCGTTCGTTTGACCGGACACAAGCCGTCTCCCACTTCGCCCGACACTGAATGCTCAATACCAACGCCGCCCGCTCAAGGGGGAAACCAAAAATGTTACAGCCATTACCAAAGCCTGTCAACGGGGCCGGGAAAAAAACCGGCGGGCGTTTGGGACCCGTCCGGTACGCTGGGGACATGGCCGCCTCAGCCCCGTGTCCAAGCGGCGCAACATGGCGTTTGGGTGCACGTTACGCCCAGGTTTGGGACGTCTCTCGCTGCCAGAGCCAGACGCCCGCCCGTTCCATTGGCACGCTTTCCAACGTTCGGTGGCCGCACTCAGCCCTCTACATAAAACTCTGCAACACCTCCGGAGGCGCCGGGCCATAGGTTGACGGCTCCATGGTGCACGTGGCTCGGCCCTGGCTCAGGCCGCGCATCGCGTTGGAGTAGCCGAAAAGTTCGGCCAACGGGGCCCGGGCCTCTATCACCGTGTTGCGTCCTCGAGTCTGCGTGCGGGTAATCTCCGCGCGTCGCTTCTGCAAGTCGCTGACAAAATCGCCCAAGTACTCCTCCGGCGTGGTGATCTCAATCCGCATAACCGGCTCCAGGAGCACGATGCCGGCTTCACGCAATCCCCGGTTGAAGGCATCGGCCGCCGCCAAGCGGAAGGCCAATTCGTTGGATTCCGTCTCGTGGACCTTGCCGCCTAACACCGTGATCTTCACGCGCATCAGGGGGAACCCCAACATCCCGCCTCCCTCGCCCTGATCGGTGAGAACCTGCATGGCCGCCGTCAGGAACGGCGCGGGCAACTCCTCGCCGCACGTGGCGAGGACGGTGACCGGCCGGGTGGCCTGCGGAAACGGCTCCATGCGGACCGTCAATTCGGCGAAAAGCTGCTGGCCTGCCATGGTGCGGCGGCAAGAGCCGGTCACCTCGACCGCCTCCTCGATCGTCTCGCGATAGCTCACGCGCGGCTTGTGTACGCGCACGTTGAGCTTGTAGTCGCGCAGAA
>CAZFKF010000767.1:0-3594 GCA_964518805.1 uncultured Planctomycetaceae bacterium
GAGGCGTTGCGCCGAGAGGTTGTACTGAAGCATAACCTACGGGACTACGGGATCATTTCTGGCGGCGGTAGACGATCACTGCGGCAGCGGGCTTGTCGCGAAGGACCACGGGCAGGCCGCTTGTCATCAGGTCGCGGCCGGTGGCCTTGGTCGTCTCGGACGCGCCGAGCGTGGTAAACTCGTACGTGTCCTCGGGCCTCAGGTCGCGAAGCCTCAACGCGGTCCGCTCGACGGGGCTTTCGGCGCGGCGGAATGCCTGGATCGCACCTTCACCCCGGCCGGGATCGTTGAACTGCCAGGCGATCCACTCGCGGTTGTCTTGCGTGTACGGCGTCAGCGGGTAGAAGTCGGCGTAGTAAAATCGGCTCAGTTCTCGCCATTGGTGGTACAGCTTTCGCAGGGCGTTGTAGTCGATTTCCTTGACCCGCAGATCGATCCCGCTGCCGAGGCTCGGGGCGGCGTTGCTCCAGAAGGCGTAGGGCTCGACCTTGGTGAATCCGCCGCCGTAATAGGGCGCTGCCGCACTGGCCACGGTGCCCGTTCCGTGGTACGGAAGCCAAAGCGAGATGCCGTAGGTCATGCACTGGTGCCCGATCGGCTCGAAGGCATAATCGCTGCGCCAGAGCGGCACGGCGCGGCGCATGGTTTCCAGGTCGTTGCGCCGCCCGCCGCTGGCGCAGGAATCGATGAGCATGTTCGGATGGCGATGCCGCAACGCATCCCAATAGGCCAGGTAGCCGCAAACGTACTTGTTTTCGGTGATGCCCTGCCGGTCCGCCGCATCGGCCGCCCGCCAGAAGGCCAGCGGATCGATGTTGAAATCCTGGCGGTAGAGATCGATGCCCTGTTCGGTCAAAAGCTTGTCGATATGATCGGTGAGCCACTGCCGGGCCGCGGGATGGCCGAGGTTCAACAGGCGCGTGTCGCCTTCGCCGGCCTTGCCGGGCCGATCGAAGCGGCAGAAGGTGGCGGCGTCGGGCGAAGGGCCGGGCTTGAGGAAACCATAGCTCCACGGACCGCCGGGGTTCTGCTCGGGGCTGAACTCTTTGGCGGCGTCGTAGGTCTTGCCGGAGGCGGCGTTCGCGATGCGGATTTCCAGCCCGGTCGAATCACACACGTGCGTGCCGTTGCCCCAGCCCACGACAAGATCGACGTGGTCGCCTTGTTGACACGCCATCTTGCCCTCGTACGTGGACTTCTTGCCCTGCCCGTGCAGGTTGACCCAACCGTCGAACACCGGCCGGCCGCGCAGCAGCACGTGGACGTCGGTCGTGGTGCCGCTCTGGTCGATGGCCAGGAAGGCGGCGCGGAGCGAATACTCGCCGCTTTCCGGGGCGGTCCAGCGCACGACGCTGTACTCGCCTTTCGATCCGGGGTGGAACGAAAGCCGGCCCGGATCCCAGCGGATATTCGCCATGGTGCACGTCTTCGGCGTGGGGTTGCAGTTGACGCACGGATCGCCGCCCAATTCGCTCGACGACCACGATCGCATTCCGGCCAGCGGGTTGTTCTGGTCCGCGGTGGCGCGCAGCAGCCATTCCGGATGATGGTCGTAAAGCCACGTACCCGGCGCGACCCGCTCGGGCTCGAACCACACCAGGATCTTCACTCCCTTGGCGTGGGCGTGGTCGCTGATGGGGCGCAATCCCTTGGGGAACCGGTTCGGGTCGACCTCCCAAGTGCCCACTTGCGGCCAGCCTTGCTGCTGGATGTACCAGCCGGCGTCCATCCACCAGTAGTCCAGTTTCAAGCCTTCCTCCAGATAGCGATCGATGTGCATGATCTGGTTGTCTTGGTTGGCTTTGATCATCTCCTCGTAGGCCCGGGAACTGGAGGCCACGAACTGCGGCGGCGGCAATTTGCCGCCCGGCCGGGGCATGCTGTGGGCCATCATCCACCGCCGCCATAGGTTCTGCGACCGCAGGTAGTCGCCTTGCCAGAATTCGAGGACCATGAGCGGCGAGCGGATGGTGTCGCCGGGCAGCAGCCGCGCCTTGAGCAACTCCTGGCCGGCGCGGATGCGAATCCCTCGTCCGTCGTCGCAGGTCAGTTCAGCGGCCCACTGTCCGGGCCAGCCCACGACCACGATCATCCCCCGGTCGTCCCACTGGAGGTTGAAGTACGACCATTCGGCGTTCGTCGGGCGTCCGCCCGCGGCCGCGAGGCGCTTCGCGGTCTTCGGCGGCAATCGCGTCTCCAGCGGGCCGTAGTCCGAGCGGTTGGCCGGCGAGCCCACGGCGTGGTGCAGCAGGAACTCGCTGCCGCCGTCTCGCTGCCATGCGGCGTCGAGGGCCTGGATGTTTTCGAGGACCGGCGTGTCGGCGCTGCCGGTATTCTTGAAGTGAAGGGTCCACTCCACCGTGGGGAAATCGCTGTAGACGATCGCCACGCAGCGCGCTTCCAGCCCTGTGGTCGGATCGCGGTACGTGATAACGCGCTGGGTCCGGCAGGCATCGAGCGTCTCGGTCGATTCGCTACGTTGCCACGCCTTGAGCAAGTCCTTGGACGGCTTTCCGGCATACACGAACGAGAACGGAAGCCGATCGGGATCGGCACTGAGGAGCCGATCGGCGGCGAAGCGGGCGGCGGTCTCCATTTCGCCGGGTGTGGGCGACACGGCCCAGGCTGCGTCGCGGCCGACGGCGGCCAATCCAATTACCACGAAGGCGAAATACAGGGACCGCTTCATGTCTCGTGTGAATCGTTCTCGCATCTCGGGCTTCCTCCGTTTCCTCGTGGGACTGAGCGGCTCGACGAAACTGCCATTGTTCTATTGTCCGCGGCGGCCTGTTACAATGGCCCCGGCCTGAGTCGCCCAGTTTTCGCCGAGTCCATATTCGGGGGGAGAAGACCATGGAAACGAATCGACGGGCATCGTTGGGGTGTGCATGCTGTTCGAGTCGCCGCCGCTTCTTGGCGGCCGGTTGCGGGATTTGCGCTGGCGTGGCGGCTCCCGCGGTCTTCCGCGGTCTGGCGGCGGCGGGTGAATGCGAGTCATCCGGGGCGGAAGCGTCTGCCGGTCGCCCCCGGGTCCGCCTCATGTTCGCGTGTTTCACGCTCAAGCAAGATCGCCCGACGTGGCCGCACATCGGCTACGACTTTGCCGGGGACATCGAACGCGTCACCGTGGCGCTTCGCGATCGCTGCCCGCAGGTCGAGTTTCTGCCGGCCGTGGCCCATGGCCCCGAGGACGCCGCGAAGCTGCTGGAGACCGGCACGGCCGACCGCATCGACGGCTACATCGTCTACCAGATGAACAACTGGGTGCAGGTGATGCAGCGGGTCGTCGCCTCGGGCAAGCCGACGTTGGTGGCCGACTTCCCGTTTTCGGGCAGCGGCGGATTCCTGGTCTACACGGCGGGGCTCCGCCGCGCGAACAGGAACTTTTCGATCGTGTCCTCGACCAAGGTTGAGGACCTGGCCGAATCGGCCAAGTGTTTTCAGGTTCTCAAGCAAGGCGGCTCGGTTGCCCAGTTCGTGGCCGCCTGCGACCGCGTGCGCCGGCAGCGCACCCCGGCCGCCAGCGATGCGCCCTGCAAGGACGACCCGGTGAAGGTCGCCGACATCGGGCAGTGCCTGAGCCGAATGAAGCAG
>CAZFKF010000768.1:0-3586 GCA_964518805.1 uncultured Planctomycetaceae bacterium
CCCTGAGACCTCCTATCCCAAAACACGATGCATCTCCTACGCAAACCTCCGACGACGAAGCGATTCTGGATGACCCGAACAGTGAGTGCCGATATCCGGCTTCCCGGCCTTCGCACCAGCGGACTACCCCCTGTCCGGCTGCCGACGGTTCGGCGTGCAACAGCCGCCGCGATGCCGTCGCCGCTTCTGGCCGCAGCAACCGGGCATGGCAAAGGCGGGATCGTCGTGCCGACCGGACCGATACGCGTCCAAAACCTCCTCAACGCCGCCGCAAATCCGGGCCACGACCTCAATTCCGGCTTCCGCAAGCATCGTCTCCAGCCGCCTCGAAATCGCACCGCAGATCAACACGTCCACGCCGAGGTCGCTGAGTTTCTGGACACGGGCGCCAAGGTCGTCTTCCGGCATGCTCGCATCGGTGCGATGCAGAGGCGCCCCGCCTTCGGAGTCCACCAGCAGTAGAGTCCCCGCGACGTCAAAAACGGGGGACACCCGATCGCGCCAGACTGGTACAGCGATTCTCATGCATGGCAGGTAACGCACGTCGCGTGCCAGGGTCCGGAGAATCCTCGGAGAGTTGCTCTAAGGCTCTAGGACATAGAGCTTTAGCAGATCCAAGGCAGCACGGATTGAAAATGCGCAGCGTTGCATGCTGCAACGCTGTTCCGGTGATGCAATTGCATTCTGCAATTCTGCCGCAGCCACCGTGGCCGTTGAGCGAGGTGGACCGATGGGATGCTGGCCACGAGGGGAAAGCGGCGCCGCAACTCGACCGTTGCCGAAGCGGAGGTCAGGAAGAGACCTTGCTCCTGCCGTCCGTGTCGGGCAGCGGGATGTCGAGGGCCTTGGCTTTGCGGAAGAGCGTGCTCGGGTCGATTCCGAGTTGCTCGGCAGCGGCCTTCCGATTGCCGCCGTGGCGGCGAAGGGCATCCGAGATCATCACCTTCTCCATCGCCTGGAGCGTCATCCCGCTCAGCGCAACGGCCGGCACGCTCTTGGCCTGACGACGAAGATGTGGCGGCAAGTGCCCCGGCTGGATCAGACCGCTGTGGCACAGCACGAAGGCGTGCTCGACGATATGCTCCAACTCGCGGACGTTTCCCGGGTAATCGTGCTCCATCAGGATCGCCAGCACCTCGTCGGAAACGTCGACGACGTCCTTGCCTTGGACACGGTTGAACTTGGCGATGAAGTGCTGAATCAGAAGCGGAATGTCTTCTCGCCGATCGCTGAGACTGGGGAGCGTCAGGCGGATGACGTGGATCCGGTAATAGAGGTCCTCGCGAAAGTGCCCTTTGCGGACGAGCTTGGAGAGATCCTTGTTGCTGGCGGCGATCACCCGGACGTCGGCCTTCAGCGCCTCCACGCCCCCCAACGGCTCGAAGACGCGTTCCTGGAGAACGCGAAGGAGCCGGGCCTGCATGGCCTGCGATACGTCGCCGATCTCGTCGAGGAAGATCGTTCCACCTTCCGCCAACGCGAAACGGCCAGGCTTGTCGTGGCGGGCATCGGTGAATGCGCCCGCCTTGTAGCCGAAGAGCTCGGACTCCAAGAGCGTGTCGGGCATCGCCCCGCAATTGACGGCGACGAATCGCTTGTCGCGCCGCCGCGAGAGGCCGTGAATCGCCCGGGCGAAACACTCCTTCCCGGTTCCGCTTGGGCCGTCGATCAGGAGCGTGCTGTCACTCTCGGCGATCTTCGGCACGATCTCGAAGAGCTGCCGCATGGGCTGGCTGCGGCCGACGATCTCGGCAAACGTGGTCTGCGACTCCAACTCCTTGCGTAGTTCCTCGACCAGGCGAAGATCGCGAAACGTCTCCACGCCTCCCAGGACCTTGCCCGATTGGTCGCGGAACGCGGCGGTCGAAATGCTGATCGGGACCCGGTTCCCCTTGGCATCGAGAATATAGACGGCCTTATTGACCACCGGCCGCCCGGTGGTGAGAGTGTACTTGAGCGCGCAAGCCGTTTCGCAAATGCTGGCCCGAAACACCTCGCAACAGGGTTTCCCCACCGCCTCCTTCCGGCTCACCCCGGTAATCCGTTCGGCGGCGCGGTTGAATGAAGTGATTCGCCAGCGGTCATCGACGGTGAACACGCCGTCGTTGATCGAATCGAGAATGATGTCTCGCGCGGCAGGTATGGCAGGCTGGACCATCGCTGCATCCGGACGAACCGAGGCTTCCCAGACGGCTGGCACCGGGATCGTCGATCGCTGCCCCGCTAGACCGCATGGGGGGATAGCGTCCCCGGCTGCCCGAGTGTACGTACACGGGTAGTATACGCGACCCAAGCCGAAGTGGATCGGAGACGACCGTGTCTCAATTCGGCAATGCTCGGGATCAGAGTCATTTCGGGCCGGCGGTGGGCAGTGAGGCGGCCGTACTCTGTCGGGGCACAGCCGGCCCGGCCGGGATGGCAAGCTCGGCGCGGGACGAGAACTTCCACGCGCCGTTCTCCCGTTTGGCCAGAAAGACCTCGCCGGCGTCGTCGAGGCAGCCGCTCAGGGGGATATCGCCCGTGACGCCTGGCCAGGGCTTGGTGCGATAAGCGATCACGTCGCGAATCTTCGCCCGGTTGAGGCCGGCGACCTGGATTCCCCAGATCAGCATGTTCATCCCGTCGTATGCGTGGGCCGCGTAGGTCATCGGCTCCTCGTTGTTGAACTTCCTTCGGTAGGCCTCGCGGAAGGCATCGAGTTTCGGGTCTTTTCGCTGGGGATTCCAGGGCGACGCGCAGACCACGCCTTCGGCATTGGCGCCAGCGATCTCGGTGAATTCGTCCAAAAGGCACCGGTCGCAGGCGAAGTAGGGCTGCTTCATTCCCGCGGATCGCATCTGGTTGAGGATCTTGGCCCCTTCGACGGCATCCCCCCAATGGACGACGGCCTCGACTCTTGCATCTTTCATCCGCTGAATCTGGAGCGAGAAATCGTCAGAGCCCACGGCATACGCCATCTCGATCGGGACCGGCCTTCCGAGTCGCCGGCTTGAATCGCGGATCTCGCGCACGCCGAATCGGCCGTAGCGATTGCTGGCACGGATAATGCCGACGCGTTGCAGGCCCAGTTTGCGGTAGAAGTAGTCGGTCAGGAGGTACGCCTGCTGGCGGTCGTCGCCGATGCAGCGCATGACCCAGGGAATGTTCGTCTCGATGAACGTGGGATCGGTGTCTCCGCTGTTCATCATCGGGATTTCGATCTTGAGTCCCACGCGGATGGCAATATGGCTGTTCGCCCCGTCGATGCTGCCGAGGATCGCCCAGACCTTGTGGAGGTAGGCGAGCTTGACGATCTGTTCGCCGGAAGCGCCCCACAGCCCATTGTCGTTGCTGATGACCAACTCGAAGGGGATCTTGCGTTTGAGATATCCGCCTTGGGCGTTTGCCTGCTCGATGGCGAGTTGGGCCCCGCGGAGCATCTGCTTGCCCATATTCTCCTCGTGGCTCTTGCCCCCGGTGGCGACCGAAACGGTCGGCTCGATCGGGCCGAGGAACCCGATCTTGACCGTCTTCACGTCGTTCGGCTCGGGGATCGCCCGGCCCGGCCCGGTGTATTCCATCTGGAGAAGGAAGTGACGCTTGAAGG
>CAZFKF010000769.1:0-3586 GCA_964518805.1 uncultured Planctomycetaceae bacterium
GCCACGCACGCCGATTGGCTGGTGGTCTCCTGGGCACTGTTGGCGAGGCTCGACGCGGTGCCGGCCAGTTCCGTCGAGGCCCCGGACAGTCCGGCCGTATAGCCCTGGATTTCCCGGATGATCCCCTGGATCTTCTCGACGAACACGTTGAACCACTGGGCCAACTCGCCCAGTTCGTCGCGACGCGCGACTTCCAGACGCCTGGTCAGGTCGCCCTCTCCCTCGGCGATGTCCTTGAGGAGGGATATGGTCTTCCGCAGGGGCCGCGTGACGGAACGTGTGATGGCCACGGCCAGCAGCGAACCGGCCGACACGGCCACGACCACGCTCGCCAGGATCACCCAGAGGGAGTTCGTCGCCATGCGGATCGCGTCCTCGCTCACTTCCGTCGAGGCTTCCCAAGCGCCCTGCTGCACGGTCTGGGCCGCCGCGATCAGTCGCGCTCCGTTTTCCCGCATCTTGGGCAAAAGGTCCTGGTGGAGCGAACGATCGACCCGGTGCCACGCCGCCGCCGCCGCCGCGTAGTCGGCCACGGCCTTGGTGGCCGCATCGATAAGGAGTCCGTCCTCCGCGGATTCGGCGAGCTTCTTCAGCGCATCGTAATGGATCTTCAGCGACTCGATGTGCCGCAGATGGTCGGACCACTGCTTCTCGTTACGCGTTCGGGCGTAGGATTTCTCGCTGAGCCGGGCATCGGCCGTGGCGGAGTCGATCTCCCGCACCACGAACACCGACTGCGCGGTCTTCTCGACGGCCCCCTGTTTGCAGGTGGTGTAGTCGTCCACGAACTGGCTCAGGGTATCTCCGGTCCGGTTCATGGTCTTTGCCAACTCGGCCAGTTCCGCCGCCTTGGCGCCGCCTTTTTGCCGTTCGGCCCAGGTCTTCACGGCTTTGGCGTACTCCTCTGTGGTCGCGCGGGCCAGGGCGATCTGCTTCTTCTCGACCTCGCTGGGGTGGAGCTTCGCCAGCTCGTCGCAGCTCCGGCAGATCTGCTCAACGTCTCGCTCGATGGCCGAGAGGCGCTCGGAGTCGTGTTCCAGCATGTACGCCTTCTCGTTCATTCGCATGTCCAGGGCGGCTGCATTGACGTTGTTCGCGATCGCCAGAGCGTCCTTGGCCTCGATGTACTCGGCCTTCTTTCGGCGGACAAGGGCGTTGACCTCGCGATCGCCGGCGGCGCCTTTCTCGGCCATCCGCAGCTCTTCCTCCGCGCTGCTCCGCACCGCCGCGATGCCCCGGTCGAAGAACTGGCTGAACTCCGCCAGGCTGGCGCGGGCCGTGGCCACTTCATCCGCCAGGGCGGCGTCGCTTCCGCACGAGGCGATTTCGTCGAGTTCGCTCAACTCGGCGCCCAGACTCTTGATCCGCTCGGCGACCCACGCTCGGCTCTCCGCCACACGCCCGGCCGCGAGATCCGCCTGGCCGTTGATGGCCTCGAGCGCCAGGCGTTCGACGGCGGCAGCCCGCCGGGCCGCAGCCAACCGGTTGCGGCTCAAGTCGTCGACGTCGGTTGCCACGTGCCGGAACATGACGTAGCTCGCGCCGCCGAGCGCGACGACAACGAGGATAAGCGATCCGAACCCTAAACCGAGTCGCGTGCGAAACAGCATCCGACGGCCTCCACGAGCAGTTGTCCCCCGCTTGAATTCCGAAGGGAGAGGAGCGACGACCGAACCACAGCCGGCACCGCGACAACCGCCTCGGCCCGGCACGCCCTGCGCCGTCGCTGCCCGGCTACTTGTTGTAGACCCCGCACCCGACGATCATGTCTTCCAGCTTCTCCAGGTACATGGTCTTCGGCTCCATCTTGTTGCTCACCGGGTTGCGGAATTTGTACTCCTGCCAGGCCGTCGACGACTTCTTCATCAACTCGACGCGCTCTTTCATGTACGGCTTCCCGTCCGGGTCCTTGGCGTCCAGCAGGTCCCGGCCGATCATTTTGCGGTTGGCGCCGTGGGCAAGGCACTTGCCGTTGAGGTCGTAGACGACGATGTAGAGGTCGCGATCGACGAAACTGCCCTTGGGATTGTTGAATTCCGAAAATGCCTTGGCTTTGCCATTCGCCTTGACGTGGTCGATGGCCTTCTTGACCATGGCCACCGCCTCGTCCTTGCTGCCGGCGTCCGCGGCCAACGCAATGCCAACGCTCTCGACGGCCACGCCACAGACAACAACCAGACTCAAGAACAACCGCATCGTGGAATCTCCTTTTCAGAATCGCCCTGCGAAGCCCCCTGCGGGCCCGACCAACCAGGCGGTTAAAGGAATATAGGTTCTCGCTGTGGCCGACGAGTTGGCACGTTTCCGCAATTTCGGGGCGTTGTCGCATGGCCGGGCGAGTCGCGTTGCGGATGGACTCGATCGAACAGGCTGTCTCCGCATAAGGAACACCCTCCATGGCCGGATCGACGGAGCATTTCGCATCCAGCCGGCGTGGCATGCATGGTAACCGGCCTGTGTGGGCAGACCCCACTAGAATGAGTCCATCAATGCTGCGTAAAACAGGGGTCTTTCCCGCTCCTGAGCTTGGCGCGACCGCTGTACGAGGGGGTTTCGCCCGACGCCGGCCTGGCAGGGTTTTCCATTTGTGCCGTCTGTGCGTGGCAGATTGCCGCCGGTGAAATCGTTTCGTCCATTCTCTAACAAAGTTCGGGGATATGCCGTTTCGATCAAGAGATTCGGTAGGGGGTGTCGTAGCTGTCGCAACGGCTGCGGGCGGAGCAACGCGGGAATCGGTCGTTGCGCCAAGTGCGGATATGCCGGCGTCCCTTGAATCGGCTCGATCATCTGCTCGCCGGGCGGGCCCCGCCACAAGACGCGGTCCCCCCAAAGCAGTTCCAAAGGTGAAACGGAGGCGTCCGATGTACGGAGGTATTTCCCGGTTGTCAATTCAACTGCTGGTGATTGCGGCCCTCGCGGCTGCGGTCCCAAGCGTCCAGGGACAACAGGTGCCCGACGCCAACCCGGCGGCAGGCAACCCGGAGCCGCCGGCGATCGGCCAGGTCGTCGCGATGGACAATCAGCCGGGCGACAACGGCCCCGAGTCCGGCGCCCCGCAGCCGCCCGTTTCCACGGACGAGCTCGCCCGGCGCGTGGCCGAATTGGAGGGCCGCCTTGCCCGGGCCGCCGAGGTGGAACAGGCCGCCAAGAAGCAGGCGAAGAGCAAGCCCACGGTCGTTCCCAGCGGCCGCATCCAGTTCGACATGGCCAACTTCAGCCAGGACGCCGCGAGCATCGATCAGTTCAAGAACGACAAGAACGCCGTCGGCTTCCGCCGGGCGAGGATTGCCTTGCTGGGCGAGGCCTTCGACGTGACGAACTACATCATCGAGGTGGATTTCGCGCACCAGGGGGTCGATTGGGAATTCGACAAGAAAGACCAGAATGTCGGCTTCAAGGACGTGTACATGCAGGTGCGGGAATTGCCGCTGGTGGGCAACGTGCGCGTCGGGCACTTCAAGGAGTGCTTCGGCCTGGAACAAATCCTCAGCGACAACTACACCACCTTCATGGAACGATCGATCAACGACGCAGGTTTGTTCGTTCCGGGCCGTAACAACGGCATCATGGCCTTCAATTGGACCGA
>CAZFKF010000770.1:0-3583 GCA_964518805.1 uncultured Planctomycetaceae bacterium
ATCAACACTCCGATCGCCGAGCTCGGCTTCTTTGGCGTCGCCTGCGGCGCGGCGATGATGGGGATGCGGCCCATCGCCGACGTCCAATATGGCGACTTCCTGCTGTTGGCCACGGACCAGATCATCAACAATATCTCCAAGATGCGTTACATGTCCGGCGGACAGATTCGGATGCCGCTGGTGATGCGGGCCCCGTTGGGCGCCACCGGCCGCGGCAGCCAGCATGCCCAGAGCCTCGAGCGCTACTACACCGGCGTGCCAGGCCTCAAGGTGGTCGCCGTCTCCACGGCCTACGACGCCAAGGGTATGCTCAAGGCCGCCGTGCGCGACGACAACCCGGTGATGATCTTCGAACACAAGCTGCTCTACGGCTCCAAGGGGGCCAGGGCCGAAAGCGGCGCCGTCGACGCCACCAGCGAGATCCCCGAGGGCGATTACACGGTGCCGCTGGAGAAGGCCGCCGTGCGCCGCGAAGGTTCGGACGTGACGATCCTGGGCTGGCTCCTGATGGCCCATTTCGCGGCCCACGCCGCCGAGCAACTCGCCGCCGAAGGCGTAAGCGCCGAAGTGATCGATGTGCGAAGCCTCTCGCCGCTGGACTATGAGACGATCGGCGCTTCGGTCCAGAAGACGGGCCGCGTGGTGATCGTCGAGGAAGGCCCCAAGACCGGAGGAGTCAGCGCCGAGATTGCCGCGGGGATCATGGAACGTTTTGGGGAGTCGCTTCGCTGCCCGATCCGCCGCGTCGCCTCGGCCGACGTACCCGTGCCGTTCTCCCCGGTGCTGGAGAACGCCTATCGGCCCGACACGCCGCGGATCGTCGAAGCGGTCCGCGAGGTGATGCTATACTAACACCGCCTATAGTCCACGCAGCGACCGGAGCCGTTGCTTGACTTCAAGCGAGGCGGTATCGGACAGCACGCCAAGTGGATCTCGTTACGGACCATCTTACGGCACCCCATCAGACAACGTGCAGATGTCCTGCCGAGAGTCGCCCGAGCGTCAATCGCCGCGGACAGCCTGTCGTTCGACTCTCGCGACAACAGCCTCTGCAATTAGACGGAAATGTCCGAAGTTGCCTTGGCGTGAACGCTACGCTTTTCGTCCCAGCATCCGGTCCATCGCGTCGGACGTCTGGTAGACGAGCGCCTCGGGCCAATGGGGCCAAGGATTGAAGTATTCGAACGTCAGGTAGCCATGGTAGCCGACTTGCTCGAGGGCTTCCAAGACGGCCGGCCAGTTCGTGGTCCCGTCCAGGAGCGGCCGGAAGGTGTGCAGATTGAACTCGTGGACCTTCTTGGTGTATTCCTTCAAGTGGACGTTCTGGATCCTCTTGCCCAAGAGCGGAATCCAGTGCTCGGGGAAGTGATACAGCATGATGTTGCCCGTATCGAAGTGCACGCGCACGCGATCCGAGCGGAACCCGTCGACAAACGCGTTCATCTCCTGGGGCGTGTGGAGGTAGGCGTTGATGAAGATGTTCTCGATGTTCAAGTTCACGCCGGCCTTTTCGGCCTCGGGCAGGAGCTTGCGCATGGCGTCCTTGGCGCGGCGGTCGCAGACCTCGAACGGCACGGGCGGCTCGTTTTCCAGCCAGGGAATGTAGACCGCGCCCGGGACGACCAGCAAATTCTCCGTGCCGAGGAGCTTGGCGGTGCGGATCATCTGCATGGCGAGTTCCAGCCCGCGCTGGCGGCGTTTGGGGTCCTCGTGGGTCAGCGAGTAGGGCCAGAACAGGAACGAGCAGACCCCGCTGATGGCCAGCCCGATCTTTTCGGCGAACGCGCGGATCGCCTTGACGTCGGCCTCGCTGGCCTGCGGCGACAGGTCGCCCTCCAAGGCGAAGTTCACTTCGACGCCCTCAAAACCCGCGTCCTTGCACAATTGGAGGCATTCCTTGAGCGTCATCTTCTGAGGATACGGGAGGGCCCAGAGGTTGATCGACTTCTTCATGGCGTATTTCTTCGTGGGCCCCTTGCCCGACGGCGGCGAGACTGCGGCGCCGCCGGTAGGGGCTTCGGCGCCTAGCCCCTGGGCCGCGACAAACGCGCTGCCGAACGCCGCGGAATACGCCAACAGCTCGCGGCGGCTGAGGGATTCGATTGCAGTGCGTTGGGACTTGGAGGCATCCTGAGTGGTCATCGCCGGTTCTCCGTGGTGGGTGAAGGGGAAGACGCCCGAGGTGGTTCAATTCCCCCTGCTATTTTCGCCGCCGCGGCGTTGGGCGGCAACGGGGAGCAAGTATTCCTCCGTGTCCTTCGTCGAAAGTCCTTGGTTTTTCCGCGGAGGACACCATGGTGCGCCGAGGGCCGAGAACCGAAGCGGTGATGGACCGCCGCACTTCTGAGTCGAGATGCTTGTCCATGGTGCGCGGGTCGGCTATGCTACCGAAGGACATCTCCCTAGCCGCGCAGAGGAGGATTCTTGGGATGACGACGCGACTCTTGGGCACGGTGGCGATCCTGTGGCTGGCTAGCCCAACCTTGGCCGCCGACGTTGGCAACCGGCTGCGATACGTCAACGAATTCTGCGACCCCTACTACGTGGGCTCGGACACCGCGAGACTTGTCACTCCGCAGTGGATTGGTGAGGACGGAGTCGAATTGGCGATCGTCCTGGCCATTGACGACCTGGGCGACACGGCCGTGTACGAGAAGTTCCTGCGGCCGGTCTTCGATCGGCTCAAACAGGTCGACGGCCGAGCAGCGGTGAGCATGATGACCGGCCGCGTCCACCGCGACGATCCCCAATTGCAGGCATGGCTTAAGGAAGGCGTGAACCTGGAGACCCACACCTACGATCACCCCTGCCCGTGTCTTGGCGTCCAAGGCTTCGAGCAGGCCAAGTCGACCTTCGACCGCGCGATCGATTTCGTGGCGGGCATTCCCAACAGCCGTCCGGTGGCGTTCCGCATGCCGTGCTGCGACTCGATGAACTCGGCCAGCCCCCGCTTCTATGCAGAGGTTTTCAACAAGACCACGCCGCAGGGGCGGTTTGTATCGCTCGACTCGTCGATCTTCATGCTTTTCACGGCCAGCGACCCGCTCTTGCCGCGATCCCTGGTGCAGGACGAGGACTCGAAGCCTCGCTTCGCCAAGTACATCCCCACGGCCCGGAAGTTCATCAACTACATCGAAGACTATCCGTATCCGTACGTGATCGGAAGGCTATGTTGGGAAATGCCTTCGGCCATCCCCGACGACTGGATGGGCAACGACCATCACCAGCCACGCAACCCGGCCACCGTGCGCGACATGAAGGCGGCCATCGACGCCACGGCGATCAAACAGGGGACCTACACGCTGACGTTCCATCCGCACACGCACAACTGGGTCCTTAACTCGCAGGTCGTGGAGATGGTCAGCCATGCCCTCGACCGCTACGGCAAGAAGGTCAAGTTCCTCAACTTCCGCGAGGTCTACGAGCGGATTACGCAAAACGCGCTGGGCGGCCAGCCGCTCCGGGCGGCCAATGGGCAGGACAACGGCGTGCGTCTGCTCGATGTGAACCACGACGGCTTCATGGACGTGGTGATCGGACACGAAAAGGTCCGACAAACGCGGATCTGGTCGCCCCGGAACCC
>CAZFKF010000771.1:0-3580 GCA_964518805.1 uncultured Planctomycetaceae bacterium
CTCCCTGAACGACGTCGCCGCGGTGATCTCCCAGCACGTGAAGAGCCGCTTCCTGCCCCGCTTTCCCGCCGCAATCGAAACGGCGCGACAGCATCCCGCTCTAACCCGTTCGTAGTGCGGACTTCAGTCCGTTGCCCCCCCCAGATGCGTCCGGCGTCCTGGAAGCCGAGCATATTCGCCCAAGAGCTCACACTGCACACGGTGCCTCGGATCCCCGCAATCCGGCTCAGGCCGGCGGCGGGGCTTGGCCCGGCCCCAGCGGATTATCGCCCGTGGGAGCCGCAGGCCTTCGGATCGTTCGGATCGTGTTGAACGCCAGCGTGGCGATCACGAAAGGGACCGCGACGCCCAACATCACTTGGCCCAAAGCACGCGAGGCATGCTCGTTGGTGGCTTCGAGAATTCGGTACGCCTCGTACCCGAGGTAGCCGGCAAACAACAGCCCGCCTTCCCATCGTCCCACTCGATGCCCTGCGAGGAAGATGGGGAAACAGGCGACGGCCACGGCAATCATGACCGGAATATCCAGCTCAATTGCCGCACGCGAAACGGCGATGCCGTCGGGCGCCAGAAGCGCCGACAGGCCCAGAACGGCCAGGATGTTGAACAGATTGCTGCCAATCACATTGCCGACGGCGATGTCGCGCTCGCCTCGCAGGCTGGCGACCACCGAGGTGGCAAGTTCGGGAAGCGACGTCCCTGCGGCGACGATCGTCAATCCAATCAGCAGCTCGCCCACCCCGAGCATCCGGGCGATGGCGGACGCGCCCAAGACCAACCAGTTCGATCCGACCGTAAGCAGCACGAGCCCGGCGACAACCAGCAGCGCGTGACCGCCGACTTCCCTGCTGCGCGATGCTCTTGCCGTCCCGTGCCCGTTCTCACGTTCGCATCGAGCCTCCCGACTCTCCGAGCGGCTCTTCGCAACGTTCCAGACCACGTAGCCCACGAGACCGGCGAACAACACGGCGCCATCGGCCCGGCCGAACCTGCCGTCCATCCCGAGGACGAAGACGGCGACCGAGGCCGCGATCATCAGGGGAACGTCGAACCGGACCAACCGGCCGGACACGGCGAGCGGCGCAGCCAGTGCCGAAAGGCCCAAGATGAGTAGGACATTGCAGATGTTGCTGCCCACCACGTTGCCCACGGCCAGATCGGACTGTCCGCGGAGGCTAGCCTGAAGCGTCACGGCCATTTCGGGGGCGCTGGTGCCCAGCGCAACGACCGTGAGCCCGATCACCAGGGGCGAGATGCCAGCCGCAGCCGCCAGTCTTGACGCCCCTCGGACCAGGAGTTCGCCTCCGGCCGCCAGCAACCCGAACCCGACGACGATCATCAGAACGGGAAATAGATGTTCAGTCATCCTGCGGTCTCGGCAGCATCCCCACGGTCCCCGTGGAATCCGGTTTGCGTTGCTCGGTGCGACCGCCAAAGCAGAGAAACGGCTCGGGCGAGCAGACAGCCGACACCCGCGGCGTCACGGCGGAAACGCTGCACACTCACAGAGCCGCGACAACCGCATCTTGAAGTGGCATGCTACCACGCCTCGGCTGAGCCAACAAGGGAAGCTCCGGTTGTGCCGCACGACCGAAACGACGCGCCGCGTGCCGGCCAATTCGCGGTCAGACCGCAGCCGGGGCAGCAAGGCCGTCGCCTCCGAGGTCCGTTCCTCGCATCGAAGTTCTGCCCCCACTTTCGTCATTCTTGCGGTCCCTTTGCCGCTCGCGAGCCTGCGGCCGGGCTTGAAGCCGGCTTGGGCCAGATATCGTGTCCCCAGTTCGTGTGATCGGGGACGGTCCAGTTCCTCGGGAAAGTAGACCTCGCCGTAGCGCGAGTTCAACGATCGCATGAAGCCTCGCTTCCAGGGCGGTGTGCCATTCTACTCCGCCGCCGGAAACGCAGCCGGCAGCCTGATTCTACCCGAAACCTGCCGGGTGTGCACGCGACTCGACTCGGCCAGTTCCATTCCCCGAGGGCATCACCGCTCAAGCAAGTCGGGCCAGGGGGCCGAGGTCTCTTGACTCGCGCCCTGGCCGACGACCACAATGACCTCCGAGTGCCAACTGACTTCACGTTTGCACGCAGCAGCGACGGTACCGCCGCAACGAGTCTCAACGGAAAGGAACCAGCCATGTCCGTCTCTCGACGTTCGTTTCTCAAGCGCGCCGCCTCGTCGGCGGTGGTGACCCCCTTCCTCTTGCCGTCGCACATCTGGGCGGCGGAGACCAAGCCGAATTCTCGGCTTACGATGGGCTTCGTGGGCATGGGGATGCAGAACCGAGGGTTGCTGGGCGGGTTCCTGGGACAGGACACGCAGGTCCTGGCAGTCTGCGACGTGGACACGACGCGCCGCAAGGACGCCAAGAAACGTGTCGATGAGTACTACGCCAAACAACCCGGACGCGGCGGGCCGTGCGCAGCGTATAATGACTATCGCGAGATCACCGGCCGCAAGGACATCGACGCGGTCTCGATCGCCACGCCCGACCACTGGCACACCGTCATTGCCGTGGCCGCTCTGCGCGGCGGCAAGGACGTGTATTGCGAGAAACCGTTGACGCACAACATCCACGAGTCGATCACGCTGCTCCGCGAGGTCGACGCGAACCACCGCGTGCTGCAAACGGGCTCCATGCAGCGGTCCTCGAAGGAGTTTCGCGTGGCCTGTGAACTGGTGCTCAACGGCGCGATCGGCAAGGTGGAACGCGTGGAGTGCAGTTTTGGCGGTCCGCCGATTCCCTGCAACCTGCCGGAAGAGCCGATGGAGCCTGGCCTCGATTGGAACCTGTGGTGCGGCCCAGCGCCTGTGCGGCCTTACCACTCGTCCCTCTGCCCGCGCGGCATCCACGAGTTCTATCCCAACTGGCGCGGCTACCGGGAATTCGGCGGCGGAGGCGTCGCCGATTGGGGCGCGCATCACCTCGACATCGCCCAATGGGGGCTGGGCATGGACGACAGCGGACCGGTCGAGGTGCTGCCCGCAGAGAAGCCCGACGCGCAGCAAGGGGTCAAGTTCGTCTATGCGAACGGGGTCATCCTGGAGCACAAGGGCGGATTCGGCGTGCACTTCTTCGGCACCGAAGGCGAAGTCCAGGTCAACCGCGGCCTGTTCACCTTCAAACGCGGCAAGGAAATGATCGCCGCCCACGCCAGCTACGACGACAGGAAGACATCCTGCGCGGCCGAGGTGCAGAAGGCCGAACGGGCTTTTCTCAAAGACGCCAAGATCCGTCTCTACGATAGCAAGAACCACCTCACCGATTTCTTGGACTGCGTGAAGACCCGCAAGAAGCCAATCACCAGCGAACAGGTTGGCGCGCGATCGGCGATCTGCTGCCACTTGATGAACCAGGCGTATTTCCACGGCCAGAAGATCAAGTGGGATCCGATGAAGTTCGCCTTCGTCGACGGCACCGGCGACCCGGCGTGGCTTACCCGCGACTACCGCAGCCCATGGACCGTCTGAGCCACGCGACCGCGCATCGCCCCTCGTAGTCTGTCCTTTTCGACTTTTCCAGTTAAGTGCCACTGCTGGCTTGCCCAGCAGTGCTGGAAGCACGGTTGGACAAGCCAACCG
>CAZFKF010000772.1:0-3580 GCA_964518805.1 uncultured Planctomycetaceae bacterium
GATCAGGCCGATCACGGTGATCGCAATCGAGAGGGCGTAGCAGCGGTATCGGAGTCTCCAGAAATCGATGTTCACCTTGGTGAACATCCGCATCATCTTCAAGCGGCTGATCCACTTCTGGCGTTCGGCTACGTCGAACACCACGTGCACGGCGAACACGGCGGTGTAAAGGTTGATCGCGACGCCCAGGAACAGCGTGATGGCGAACCCCTTGATCTGCTCCTGGCCGATGGCGTAGAGCACGGCGGCCGAGATCAGGGTCGTGATGTGCGAATCGAAGATGGCCGAGAACGCCCGGTCGAACCCGTTGCGGATTGCCATGCGCAGCGCGGCCCCCCGGTCAAGCTCCTCGCGGAGCCGCTCGTAGATCAGCACGTTGGAATCGACGGCCATGCCGATCGTCAGGGCGAAGCCCGCCAGGCCGGGCAACGAGAACGCCGCCTTGATGAGGATCATGCCCGCCAACAGAAGCACCATGTTGACGGCCAGGGCCACGCAAGCCACGATGCCGGCAAAACGATAGTAGAAGAGCATGAAAATGCACACGATGACGATCGAGATGGCCATCGAGTTGGTGCCCATGCGGATCGTATCGCTTCCCAGCGTGGGCCCGGTGAAGATTTCGCTGATCGGATTGGGACTCAGGGCAGTCGGCAGGCTGCCGGCGTTCAGAACGTCGACCAGTTCTTTCACTTCCTCCTGGGTGAAATCGCCGCTGATCTCGCCGCTGTCGAAGATTGCGCTCTTGATGAACGGGGCGGAGTAGAGGTAGCCGTCGAGAACGATGCCCAGATAGTACTTGAAATTCTGCACCTGGTCGGGCAAATGGCTGCCGGTCAGTCGCCCGAATCGCTGGGCGCCGGCATTGTTGAAATGGAAATTGACGCACGGCCGCCCCTGCGAGTCGGCCCCCGACATCGCCCGAGTCAGGTAGCCGCCGTTGACGTCGAACTGGTCCTTCACCACCAGCACCTGAAGCGTGTCCTCGGGCTTGCCCGTCTGGGGACTGCGAAGTTTGACCGTCCGCGTGGCAATGTCGGACTGGTCGAAGTTCTTTTCCCGCCCCTTGGCCACGGGCACCCACCAGGCCAACTGGTTGCCTTCCTCGTCGCGCAGTTCGGTGCGATTGTCGGGCAGGGCCTTGGCGCGATCGATGTACGACCGGTACTGCTGGCGGTAGGTGGTCGCGAGGATGCGGAACTCCAGGGTCCCGATGCGGCTGATGATCGATTTCATCCGGCGGGCCTCGGCCTCGTCGGCCTCGGGCACGATGATCTCGACCGCCCGCGAACCGTAGGGACGGATCGTGATCTCGCGGACCCCGCCCGGATTGATGCGCCGCCCCACCGCGCCGATCAGCTTATCCATGTCCACCGCTTGCTGGCCGGGCGCCGCGCTCGCCTTGGGGGCGCCGGGGTCCTGGCTCCCCTGGACCTTCTCCATGCCGCTTTCGAGGATCTCGTAGACGAGGATCACGCCGCCGCGAAGATCGATGCCCATCTTCGGCGGCCATCCGAAAACGCAGATCACCACTCCGGCAAACGTGGTGAACAGCGCCAGGGAGATCTTGCCGAAGTATTCGGGCATGCGCCACAGGCGCGAGAGGTAATAGCCCGCCACGATCGGCAGAACGAATACGGCCAGGACAATCAGCAGATTCACGTACCAAGGCATGGATCGAGGTTCCCTATACGGCTTGCGGCTCGGTCTATCGGAGTTCGGGGCGGGGGGCCACCGGGCGAGAGGGCGTGGCTCAGGTCCAGCCCCCTGACCGTTCGACTCCTCGGTCAGTCCTTTTTGGACGACGACTCGTCAACGGCTTCTTCGCTCACGACGCGCCCGATAGCCGACAATGCGACTCTCAACTTTGTGTTCGTGTTCTCATCAACGCGGATCGTGACGGCGTTGGCCTCGCGGTGCACGTTGACCACCACACCGTAGATGCCCCCGTGCGTCATGACGTGGTCGTTGGGCTTCAGGGCGCGGATCATGGCGTCGCGTCGAGAGGCCTCTTGACGCTGAGGCCGGATGAACAGGAAGTAGAACAAGAACAGGATTGCGACGATCGGCGCATACCCCATCCATTGAAGAGCCTCGCCGCCTCGTACGTTCTCTCCCTCTGCAAACAGCAGGAGCAGACTTCCCAAAACGCTTCCCATGTGTCCCCCTGACGACTGGCGGCAAAAGAACTGCGATCGGGATTGCGACTGCCGGCAAACGCTTACCGGCACACGCCCGTTCAACACAGACGGCCCAACCACTCACTTGCAGTGGGCCCCGCGACACCACCATAGCCCAGTATCATAAAGGCTTGCGCCCCAAGGAACAAGGGCACCTGCGCCGGCCGAAGGTCATGGCGCGGTTCGGCGTTGAAGAGGGAATCCAAGAACCGCGATCACCTACCCGTTTCCGTTGATGTCTTCTTTACCTTGTCTTCGCCAATTGCTCATTTTTTCTCGAAAGTACTCGTCGAAACACCCCCGGGCGATGGCATCGCGGGCACCCGCCAGGAGCCGCTGGTAATAGGTGATGTTATGCACCGAAAGGAGGATCGGGCCGAGCATCTCTCCGGCCATGAATAGGTGGCGAAGGTAGCCGCGGCTCCGCTGGCAGGCCGCGCATGGGCACTCCTCTTCAAGAGGGGATCTGTCTCGTTCGTACTTCAGGTTTCGGATCTTCACGCCGCCGTGGTCGGTGAAGGCCATGGCATTGCGCCCGTTTCGAGTCGGAAGCACGCAATCGAACATGTCGACCCCCCGCCGAATCGCCTCCAAGATGTCCTCGGGTCTTCCCACCCCCATAAGGTACCGAGGTCGATCGGCGGGCAAGGCTGGCACCGTGGCATCGAGCGTGCGGTACATCTCCTCCGGCGCCTCCCCAACGCTCAGTCCCCCGACTGCGTAGCCGTCGAAATCCAATGCGGCGAGTCGTTCGGCACAGTGGACTCGCAGTTGGGCGTCGAGTCCGCCTTGTACGATGGCGAACATGGCTTGGTGGTCGCCCATCGGCGCCGTACGGCAACGGCCCGCCCAACGAACGGTCCGCTCCATGGCATCGCGAACTGCGTCGTGACTGCTGGGCAGCGGTACGACGTGGTCGAGCACCATCGCAATATCACACCCTAGCGCGGATTGGATGACCATCGCTCGCTCGGGCGAAAGGGCGATCGCGCGGCCATCGATGTGCGATTGGAACACCGCCCCTTCCTCGGTGACTTTCGTGCGTTGCGCCAGGCTGTAGAGCTGAAATCCTCCGCTGTCGGTCAATATCGGCCCGTCCCAGCCCATGAACGCGTGCAAACCGCCAAGGTCCCGGACGACTTCCTCGCCCGGTCGCAGGGCCAGATGATACGTATTGGCCAACACGATTTGCGTGCCGGTGGCGCGAAGTTGATGGATGGCCAAGCCTTTGACCGACCCTTGCGTTCCGACGGGCATGAAGGCCGGCAGGTCGATCGACCCGTGTGGGGTGGAAAGGACGCTTTGACGCGCCGCAGAGCCGGCGTCGACGTGCTGAACCTGGAAAGAGAATCGGGGATTCATCGGAAGGGGCCAGGGGGTGGGGACCGGCGTCTCGCCCG
>CAZFKF010000773.1:0-3570 GCA_964518805.1 uncultured Planctomycetaceae bacterium
TTGCTGAACTCGGCGGAGGCGATGGAGCGGTCCACGAACTCCTGGCTGCCGGAGTGCGTATCTACGAGTATCGCCCCGGCTTGCTGCACGCCAAGCACATCAGCATCGACGACTCCCTGGCCCTGATCGGTTCGAGCAATATGGACATTCGCTCCTTCTCGCTGAACGCCGAGATCAGCCTCATCGTCTACGACCGCGACGTGGTGGGGCAACTGCGGGGCGTTCAGGAACAGAACCTCGCCAATTCGAGACTCTTGACGGCCCAACAGTGGGCCCAAAGATCGCTCGTCACGAGGATGCTCCAGAACACGGCGCGGCTGTTCGATTCCGTCCTCTAATCCGCCACGCCGCCCTGCCCGACGAGACGCCCCATGCCCGAAACCCTGACCGCAGCCGTCGTCTGGTGCCTTGTCCTCACCGGCGCGATCGAAGCCATCACTTGCCTGCTGCGGTTTCTGCTTCGGCTCGAAGCCACGCGCGACACCGGCTTCCTCCGCGTGATGACGTTCGGGCTGCGGATCCATCACTGCTACCTGGGTCTGGCGGCGGTGCTTGTGGGGGCAGTGTTCGCCAGCGGCGACGCCCTGAGTTGGCTCGTCATCGTCGGCTCGGCATGCGTGCTTTCCGACCTCGTGCACCACTTCGTCGTTCTGCAACTCGTTGTCGGCGAGCCGGAATTCGACCTGTTCTATCCGTGACTCGTGGGTGATGCGGGCACGGGACCGCCGCCTCACGGCGCCTGCTTCTGGAAGAACTCCAACCAGCCGAGCACGAGGGCATCGGCCATCGTCTTCGAGCAACGGCACTCGTCGGGCGTCTTGCCCCTGTAGAATCCGATCCAACCGGCGGCCGTGCCTCGTGAGCCGTCGATGAATTCTCCGTACTCGCGCAGCGAGCATTTCAGCGGAAACGTCTCTTCGACGACGACCGGCTTGCCGATGGCGAATCCCTTGAGCGTCGCAATCGCCGCCGGGGCGTTGAACAGGCGACCGTGGCGGGGGAGAATAGACATGTCATCCGACCGCGGTCGCCCCGAACAAAATGGGGCGGGAGGCATCATGTTGGGCCAAACCATGAGCACATCTGGCGCGGGCACGGCGCACCAACACGAGTGGCCTTCGGCGATCGCCGGCCCCGGGCGATGTTCCCGATGGTCCGAGGTCTTCGCCAGCCTGGTCTTTTCCGCGGCGACTTGCGAAATGCACGTGCTCTACGGCATCGTGCACTGGCAAATCATGTTCCGCTTGGCATTCGAGGCGCCGAACGCGCCGGAGGCTGTGTTTACTGTCCTGGGCCATATCAGCGTGTTGCGGTTGGGCTTCGCCGTCCTTGCCCTCGTGTGGGCGGTCTGGTCCTTTCGCAGAGCGCCTCGATGGGCGGCATGGGTTGCCCTGGGAACTGCAATCGCTGCACTCTGTTCCAACGCAATCGCCACGTAAGCCTTTGGCCGACGAAATCGAGGAGGCTGCACCATGATCCGTGAAGGCTATCGCAACCTGTTGCTTGAAGATGTCGAGTACAAGGTCGACGAGACCGGCTTTGGCGTATGGCGGCGGTTCGCGTATCCCAGCGGCGAGTTGTTTGAGGAGTTCGTTTCGCACGCGCGACTGCTGGGTTTGCCGCTTGTGCACTACACGCGTGGCCGGTGCCCGGAAACCGGCAAACGGGTCACGGCCAAAGGCGTCGTTGCCGTCGGCCGTTTCGCCCTGGGCATCGTGGCCATCGGCCATGTTTCGATGGGCATCATCGCCGTGGGACAGTTGGCCCTGGGCCTGCTGTTCGGGCTTGGGCAGGCGGCCACGGGTCTGGCGGCCCTGGGACAGGTGGCCGTGGCAGCCGCCGTCGGCATCGGCCAGGCAGCCACCGGCTACATGGCGGTCGGGCAGATTGCCGCGGGGCAGTATGTACTCGCTCAGTTCGGACTCGGTCAGGAGGTGTGGGATATGCGCGGCATGTCCCCGGCGGCCGGACAGTTCTTTCGCTCTCTGCTTCCATAGCTCCCCCAAGCGGCCGACGCCCCGGGCTTGCGTTGGTCCGAAAAGACCGCGCATCGCCCGTCTCGTTCTCTCCTGCAAACAGCGGGACGCGCATGCGCGTCATGGCGGCTTGGCAACTAGCCGTATTCCGAGACTCCCGGGGATGCCACGCGATCGGAGCGTAAACATCCCAGCGGAAGTATGGAATCGAGCCCCTTCCAGCGATCCTAGCCTGCCTAATCTCCGCCCGCGCGGCCGCAACGCCGTCATGATGAGGACTCTTGGTGCAGTCGTAAAAAATCATACATCGCTGATTTCCTCATCCCGCCGATACGTGATGGAGATGCCAGAGGATTCCTTTTTTGCCGAGGGACGTCTCGGCTGGTGGCAGAAGAAAGGGGTTGGAAAGCTGGCAATGCTGCAATTTCCGTGCGCTACCGAAGATGACTTCTGTGACCCGAATTTCGCCGATTTGGATGCTCTGGTGCAGCGCTCTGTTGCTCGCAGGCATCACCGTCCGAAGCGGCGACGCCGCCGAATTCTCGGGAGACGAGCGTTGGGGAGCATCTACGGAGTCCGCGGAGGCGGCTCTGGCGCCGCTTGCCAGCGCGGGGGAATCGGCTTCGGCGAGGCCCGGCATTGCCCAGGCAAAGGTCGATGATCTCCTGAACCTCGATCTGGAACAGCTCTCCAATGTGCGCGTGCGCGGCGGCGCCCAGGAGACGAACCTCACGGCGCCTTCCGGCTTGCTCGACTCGAGCAGGCTCGACTTCAACGATGCCGGCACGACAGGGCGACTCGTCGAGAACCTGCCCAGCGTCAATGCCCGGCGCACTTCTGGGATCAATCTCGATCCCCGCGTGCGCGGGTACCATTACGGCCAGTTGGTCGGAAACGCCAACGGGATGACGCAGTTGAAGACGCGCGTGGACATCGATTCACTCTTCAGCCAGATCGACCCGGGCGTGGTTCAGAACATCACGGTCATCGACGGCCCCTACACGTCACTGTACGGCCCCGGCTTCGCGTTCCTCAATGCCGACCTGGTGCAGCCCCCACGTTACGAGCAGGGACCCGAGGCTCACGGCTCCACGTTCCTGACCTACGGCAGCAACGGCCAGTCGTTCTACAACCGCGACAACGTCTTCGGCGGGGGCAAGGACTGGGGGATGTACGTCAGCTACGGCCTGCGCGTGGGGAACGACTACCATCCCGGCGGATCGAGCTTCAATGACATGGTGCCCGCTGCATATCAGAAGTGGGACGGCCTGTTCGCCTTCAGCTTCGACGTGGGCCGCGGCGCGCGGATCGATTTCAACTACCTCCGCACCGAAATGAACAACGTCGAGTTGCCGGGCGTGGTGTACGACCTGGACAACTCGCGGAACGATCAGTTCAACCTCCGCTACGTGATCCAGGAGGACCGGCAGGGGCCGGAGCAATTCGTACTTCAATCTTGGTATACGCACACGTCCTACGGCGCCGACGCGTCCCGTGCCTCGAAGCAGCAGAGTCTCTACTACCAGTTCTTCACGCTGCCCGCCTACTACGACAATCCGGTGAACACGCTGGGGTTCGGGCGTCTGGACTCTCT
>CAZFKF010000774.1:0-3567 GCA_964518805.1 uncultured Planctomycetaceae bacterium
CGCGTTCTACCAGCACATCGTTCAAGGACGCTGCGACCACCCCAGCGTGCGCCAGGCGGTCGACGACTCCCTGACCGCCGTGCTCGGGCGCGTGGCCGCCGAACGACGCTGCGAGGTGACGATGGAAGAACTGATCAAGGAGAACAAGGAACTGGAGTTCGACCTCACCGGGCTGAAGGTCTGATCGAACCGCCAAACCCGCAGCCCGCAGAGTGGGATAAACCCGTAGGGTGGGCCAAGCGCAGCGCCGGCCCACCGGCATTACGCCGAACGCGTGCGAGTTTCTCGATGGGACTGCGCTGGTCCCACCCTACATCCTCTTCACCCGCGCAGCAGCGAGGCCACGAGTTGGCTCGTCTGGTTGGCGTTCTTCAGTACGAGGGCACCGACCTGCATTTGTATTTGGAGCCTCGTGTAGTTCGCGATCTCGGCGGCGAAGTCCGTGTCGCGGATCGCGCTTTCGGCGGCGGTCGTGTTTTCCAGGCTGGTCATCAGGTTGTCGGCGCTGGACTCCAGCGCGTTGGCTTGAAACGCTCCCAGTTCACCCCGCAGGCCGGCGACCTGGCTGATCGCTCGATCGACGATTTCCAGGGCCTTCGCGGCGTTTCCGCCCGCGACGCTGTTGGCCCCGCTGCCGGTGATGCTGGCGAACGACTGGTCGGCCGTTGGCGTCGAAGAGTCGTCGCTCGCCATGCCGAGCGTGACCGCGTTGACCTCGGGCAGCGTGAGTTCCTGCCCACCCGCCCCGGCGCGGAGCGTCGTCGATCCGCTGAAGAGTTGAATGTCTCCAAACTTCGTCGTCGCGCCGATCTGGTTGACGGCGCCGACCGCCTGATCGATTTCCGCCTGGTTCGCCTGCAACATCGCAGCATCGTTTGTGCCCGAGTTGGCCGAATCGACGATGAGGCCGCGGACCCGGGTCAGCAGGGAACTGATCTGCCCCAGCGCGCTGTCGCCGGTCTGCACGATCGCCACCGTGCGGTTGGTGGCCTGCAGCGCGGCGTTCAGGCTGGCGATCTGGGCGCGTTGCTGCTCGCTGATGACCAGGGCGGCCGGGCCGTCGGCCCCGCGGTTGATCTTCAGCCCGGTCGAAAGCCGCTCGATCGATTGGGCCAGGCTACCACTGGTCTTGCTGAACGACTGCTGCGCCATCAACGAGACGATATGGTTGGTGATGCTGAGCGCCACGAGGGTACCTCCGGTCGAAGAACGGGCGCGCCGGCAGATCGGTGCGACCTCTCGGCACAGACGATGCGGAATCGCACTTGAAGACGAGTCGTAGACGGCAAGCCATCCTGAGAAGTATAGCTTGCACGCTGGGGGGCGAACGGGATGAGCCACCCGAAGCAGCCGGGGATCTCAGAGTCCGACGATGCGGCCGAAAGGGTGGTGGTTTTTGTGGCGGTTCTCCCGATTAGCGCGGCAGGCCAATTCTGCCCCCACCCCCCTGCACGCGGTTGCGCCGAGCGTCCTGAGGCTTTGCCGCGGGTGCGGTCGAACTCAGTCGCACAGCACCACGCCCGTCGCTGCGTTTTGGGCGTGCCGCCCGACCCACTGCGCGTGACGGGTCAGGCCGCCGGCTGCGCTCGCATGGCGCCGGCGCCCACGAACTGGGTCTCGGCCGATGCCCGCATGCCGGCCAGCCGGAAGCGGCGTCCCGTGGTATCGACGATGACAACGCCGGCCGTGGTGCGCAGGAGCGCGTCACAAATGCCGGCGGCTTCAGGCCGGCGGAGCGCGCCGGGCCGTATTTCGTGGATGGTGGCCGACGGCCCCCATTCGTCGCACGCCTCCCGCACACTCAGGAGCCCCACGCGGTCCGGGCGCCAGGAGTCCTGCCAAGTGGAGTCGCGAAGCCATTCGCAGCGGAAGGCCGCACACGCGGCGGGCCGCCGGGCGTGTTTCCGACAGCCGAGCGCCCCGACATACACGCAGGCGACACCGGCCGGCTTCGCGTCCCGGCCCACCACGCCCGCCGGGATGGACAGATGCGTGCAGCACGCCGTGCATGATCCGCAGTGACGTCCGTCGTCGCAGACGCCGGTTTGGAGAGTCAACATGGCCGTCCTCCGTTACGCTATTGAGCCTGGCACATCCGACGATCCCGACTCACACAGGGCCGGCACGCAAGGCCGTGAAGCCTTGCGCCACAATCATCTTGCATGCAGGCGGCAATAATCCTCGGGACGCGGAGTTGCCCCGCTCCCAGGCGAGTCATCCAAGAGCCATGCGGCGTTCGTTGTAGCGGCGATTTGCCTCCTCGTCCGGAAGCGGTTGGCTGTGCTCGGTGCGAGTTTCAACACGCAGAGGGAACGTGCCATGGATCGGACTTTCGCGAGCGGCCGCTTGAGCGACCTTGCCTGGGCCAGATCCTTCCTCGAAATCGGCGACACTGCTCGTGCGGGCACGACCGGCGCCGCCGACTCGTCCGGCACGATCACACGAGTCGCCCTGTCCGAAAGGGCTGACTCTGACGTTTGCGCGATACGGAACGAACCCCACCCACGCCCTGTCCGAGTGGCGACGGATCAACCGATTGCGCTCCCGAGGATCACGATTGGCGTTTGCGGCGATCTCGGGACGCACCACCGGCCCGGGCGCGGCGTTGACGCCCTGTTCGCGCATCCCTATGCTAGACGTTTTGCCGAGTGACCGGCGTCCCCATGTTAGGGGTCTGCCTTTCTGGGAAATTCGCTTTCGAGGGTAACCGTGGCTGCTTCGGACGGAAACATCGAACAACTGGCAATCAACACCATTCGCACACTCTCCATGGATGCGGTCGAGGCGGCCAAGAGCGGGCATCCGGGCACGCCCATGGCCCTGGCGCCCGTGGCATACCTGCTCTATAACGAGGTGCTCCGCTACGACCCGGCGGCCCCGCTGTGGCCGGGCCGCGACCGGTTCATCCTGTCGTGCGGGCATGCCTCGATGCTTCTCTACTCGGTCCTTCACCTCAGCGGAGTAAAACAGGTCGGAAGCGATGGCCAAGTGCTGAACCAGCCGGCCGTCTCGCTCGAAGACATCCGCAAGTTTCGCCAGCTCGATAGCCGCTGCCCGGGCCATCCCGAGTACGGGCACACGGGCGGCGTCGAGACCACGACGGGTCCGCTGGGACAAGGCGTGGCCAACAGCGTAGGCATGGCCATCGCCTCGCGCTGGCTCGGAGCGCGGTACAACCGGCCTGGGTTCAATCTGTTTGATTTCAACGTCTACGCCCTGTGCAGCGACGGCGACCTGATGGAGGGCGTGAGTGGCGAAGCGGCTTCGTTGGCCGGCCACCTGAAGCTCTCGAATCTCTGCTGGATCTACGACAACAACGGCATCACCATCGAAGGCGATACGTCGCTGGCGTTCGGCGAAGACGTGGCCGTGCGGTTCGCCGGCTACGGCTGGAACGTTGTCGAACTGGACGACGTCAACAACCTCGACGAGCTGCGAGGGGCCCTCAAGGTCTTCCATGAGACGAAGGACCGGCCCACGCTGATCATCGTCCGCTCGGTAATCGCCTTCGGCGCCCCGAACAAGCAGAACACGCACGGGGCGCACGGAGCCCCGTTGGGACAGGAC
>CAZFKF010000775.1:0-3566 GCA_964518805.1 uncultured Planctomycetaceae bacterium
GTCAGCCAGTTTGTGCACGACTGCCTCGAAGCGGTTTTCGCACGCCTGCCTTTGTCGGACAATTACTTCTGGCGGGTGTATATGACCGGCCAGTACGCACCGCACTGCTGCCCCGAGTATCTCAAACCGGAGAACTTCGCGCGTCTGAAGGCCGGCTTGGCCGACCGCATCGAGGTGCACACCGACTCGGTCCAGGGCTTCCTCGACAAGAGTGGGGCAGCCGTCACGCGATTCGTGCTCTTGGATCACATGGACTGGCTGGATGGTCACTGTCGCCCGCTGTTGGAGCAGGAATGGCAGGCCATCGTCCGCGGCGCGATGCCTGGCTCGCGGCTGATCTGGCGCAGCGGCGGTCTGCGGACCGACTTCATCGACCGAGTGCGAGTCACCGTCCACGGCAGCCCGCGCGAGGTTGGAGAACTGCTCACCTACCACCGCGATTTGGCGAGCTCGCTCCACCAGCGATGCCGCGTTCACACCTACGGGAGCTTTCACATCGCGGATATGGCTGCATGATTTCGCTGCGATCCGATCTCAAGATCCTCTACCACCTTGCACTTCGTCCGACCCGCGGTCAGAGCCATGCCCAGCGCATGGAGGACTTCTACCAGGGCCAGGCCGAGGACTACGACCGCTTTCGCGAGCGGCTGCTACGCGGTCGCGAGGAGTTGATCCGGTCGATGTCGATGCCAGAGGACGGCGTCTGGGTCGATCTTGGCGGGGGAACCGGGGCCAACCTCCAATGGCTCGGCGATCGAATCCACAAGTTACGAAGAGTCTACATCGTGGATCTCTCCACATCGCTTCTGGAGGTAGCACGCCAGAGAGCCCAGGCCCGAGGGTGGCACAACGTCGAAACCGTCCGCGACGATGCGAAAACGTTCCGGCCGGCGGAGGGCGAAGCCGACGTGGTCACCTTTTCCTACGCCTTGACCATGATCCCCGACTGGTACGCCGCCGTGGCCAACGCCGAAGCGATTCTCAAGCCGGGCGGGACGATTGGGGTCGTTGACTTTTATGTCTCGCGCAAACACCCGGTCGCCGGAATGGCTCGTCACGGCTGGTTGACCCGGGCCTTTTGGCCGCTCTGGTTCGGAATCGACAACGTCTTCCTTTCGCCCGACCATCTGCCACTCTTGCAGCACCGCTTCGAGACCATCGCCCTCCGTGAAGAGCGGGCTAGAATTCCTTACGTGCCGCTGGGGCGCGTCCCCTACTACACGTTCCTCGGTAGAAGGCTCGCGGGACGAGGAATGTGAAGTTGTGCGCGGTCGGAAGAAGCTAAGGGAAGCATAAGGGGGACAGGTAACAGTCTAGTTTCCGCACCGTTGGACTGCCTGTGCCGGCGGGTGGCAACTGGCTTGGCAGAGGGTTGAAGCAGCAACGTGGCCGCGGGCCGGAATTCGTGGCCGGAATGTCGCCGCCCGCGCGGAAGGGAAGAACCCGTCGTTGAACGGTTTGCGTCGATGAAACGTCGGCGGGAAAAACGAACCGGCCCGACGGTTTACCTCCGCCGGGCCGGCCGGTTCGCTGATGGAGTGCGGACGAGAGGACTTGAACCTCCACGACCGTTAACGGGTCATCAGGTCCTGAGCCTGACGCGTCTGCCAATTCCGCCACGTCCGCTTGGTGTCAAGGATCGAAGCATGGGCAAGATAGGCAAGCTTACAGAACTCTCAAGCCTGTCCATCTCGCCACTTCGTCCCACCCCCTTTTTTGTAAGCGACGCGGAGAAGATTTGCAATCCCCCCCAGAGGCAATGCAATGGCCCTATCTTTAAGAACTCCAAGAAGCTCAGTCGCGAGCCGACCAGTCCTCGCGGCGAATCCGCCGCGCCGGGGCTCGGCCTACCCCGCTCGCTCCTGGCTTCTTGACCCACCTCGGCCAGCCCGCTATAAGGGCGCATGCACGAGACTCGCCCAGGGGCTATGCGGCGCAGCGTGGCCCCGCGAATTCCACGGATCTGCCGACCTATGTCGAACCGACCAGGCAGCCAACGGAGCACATTCGCCAAGAGGAGGAGAATAGCCCCATGACTCGAAAGATTCTGGTTACGCGCCGGCGGTTCGTCCACCTTTCGGCGGCCGTTTCCGCACCGTGGGTCATCCCGGCCGGCGTTCTGGCCGGCGCCGAAGGGCAAGGGGCGGCCGAGCGGCTTGTAGTGGGCATGATCGGTGTCGGCGGCATGGGCACTGTGCATCTGAACAACATGGTCCAGTTGCGTCAGGAAGGCAAGGTGTCGATCGCCGCGGTGTGCGACGTGGACGAGCGGCGTCTTGAGGCCGCGGTGAAGACCGCCGGGCCAGGTGTTCAGCCCCACCGCGATTATCGCTACATCCTCGAGCGCAAAGATATCGATGCCGTGGTGATCGCCACGCCCGACCATTGGCACGGCGTGCAAACGGTCCACGCCTGCGAGTCGGGCAAGCACGTCTACGTCGAAAAGCCGTCCTCGTGCACGGTCGAGGAGGGCAAGGCCATGGTGGCCGCCGCCAGGAAGAACCGCCGGGCGGTCCAGGTGGGTGCCCAGGGGCGCAACGGGCTGGCCGCCTGGTACACCTGCCGCGTGATCCGCAACGGCATGATCGGCAAGGTGGCCAAGGTCACCTGCTGGCACTACGCCAACCCGGTCGACGAGAACCCAGTGCCCGATTGCGCTCCGCCCCCGGAACTCGACTGGGACCTCTGGCTTGGGCCCCTGCGCTGGCGTCCCTACAATCCCCGCTACCTGCCGGGCGTGTTTCGCTGGTTTCTGGAATCGGGCGGCGGTCAGATCCGCGACCGCGGGGCCCATCAGTTCAGCACCATCCTCTGGTGCATGAACGCCGACAATCAGGTCTCGTTCACGGTCGAGGCCAAGGGCGCCGCACCCACCAAGGGCCTCTGGGATTGCCCTGTGGACATGGAGGTGGTCTACCACTTCAGAAATCCGGATTGGACGCTGGTGTGGGCCCAGCCGGGCGACAAGGTCGGCAAAACCGAGTTCGGCCAGGTGTTCTGGGGCTCGACCGGCCGACTGGTCATGGAATGGGAAGGCGCCATGAAACCGGCCGAACCCGAGGCCGTGGCCTACAAAGTGCCGCCGGGCGGGTTCGATCCGCCGCGCATCGCCCCTTACGAGGATTTCAACCTGAACCACAAGGCCGACTGGTTCCGGGCCATCAAGGCCGGCACTCGGCCCGCGGTGGACATCGAAATCGCCCACCGCACCGCCAACCTCTGCAACCTGGGCAATCTCTCCTACATCCTGGGCCGCAAGCTGGTCTGGGACGGCGACAAGCAACAAGTCGTCGGCGACGCCGAAGCCAACCGCCTGCTCGGACGACCGCAGCGGTTTCCGTATCACTTGTAGTGGCCGGTGGGCTGCGGGAAGCGCTGAGGTGCCCTCGTGGACGTTGACTTGCTTTACGATTGTCCGGATGGAGCAGTTGGAGCACCAACCCCGCCGCGGCAACGGCGAATCGTGACGAGAGCCGCCTACCCCGATAAGGAGAGAATGTTCAGCCCGCGCGGCTGGACGCCCACATGCTGGGCACGACCTCCAACTCGTTCTGGATCTCCTGCAC
>CAZFKF010000776.1:0-3565 GCA_964518805.1 uncultured Planctomycetaceae bacterium
CCGTGGGATAATCGACCTTGATGTTGAACATGAAGCGGTCCAACTGGGCCTCGGGCAGCGGGTAGGTGCCTTCCTGCTCGATCGGGTTCTGGGTGGCGATGGTGAAGAATGGCTCGGGCAACGGATACGTCGTCTGGCCCACGGTCGCCTCGCGCTCCTGCATGGCCTGCAACAGCGCGGCCTGGGTCTTGGGCGGCGTGCGGTTGATTTCGTCGGCCAGGAGGATGTTGGTGAAGATCGGCCCTTCCACAAAGCGGAAGTTCCGCCGCCCCTGGTCGTCCTCTTCGAGGATATTCGTGCCCGTGATGTCGGAAGGCATCAGGTCCGGCGTGAACTGGATGCGCTTGAACTGGATGTCGAGAATGCGCGCGAGCGTGCTCACCATGAGCGTCTTCGCCAGGCCCGGCACCCCGACCAGCAGGCAGTGCCCGCGCGTGAAGATAGCCGCGAAGATCTGCTCGATCACGTCATCCTGCCCGACGATGATCTTTTGCAGCTCTTCCTGCATCAGCCGCCGCTGATTGCTGAACTCTTGCAGAAAGTCACCAAGACTGCGAGGCTTCGCTGTAGACAATCTTCGCTCCTCGATGTTTGGGTCAGACGGTTCTACGGAGCCGTCTTGGACGGGCCGCAGACCCAACCTACTATGGTTATAGGTGTGCGGGGCCGCGCTGTGCCAGCAGCGCCGGCCATCCCCTATCGCCTAACTTAAGAATTGTAATATACTTATGCTCAGCGTCCACCCAGCCGGTCAGGAGGAGGCATGACAATGCGTCGACTGCTTGCACGGTGTGCGGTGTCGATTCTGCTGATCGCAGGGACCGTGCGGTCTGCTTGCGGCGAGGTCACGGCCGAAGCCGTACGCAATTCCATCGAGCGAGGGGTGGGATACCTCAAACACGAACAGAAGCCGGACGGAAGCTGGACCGAATACAGCCCCAAGATGGGCGGTGTCCCCGCGTTGTGCACGCTGGCCTTACTGAACGCCGGGGTGGATCCTGACGACGAATGCATCAAACGTGCGCTGGCTTATCTCCGCGGGCTCCCGCTCCAGTGGACGTACGTCGTTTCCTTGCAGACCATGGTCTTCTGCCGAGCGGGAAAGATAGGGGATTTGGAGCTGGTGCGGCGCAATGTGAAATGGCTTCAGCAGGCCCAGAATTCCGGCGCCCGCGACAAGGGAGCTTGGGCCTATGATGTGCGCGGCGGTGAGGCCGACAATTCCAACAGCCAGTTTGCCTTGCTGGCCCTCTACGATGCCGAACGCGCAGGCGTCGCCGTCAGTCCGCAGGTGTGGCGTCTGGCCAAGGCCCATTGGGAAGACTGGCAGAACGCCGACGGCTCGTGGGGCTACAAGAAGGGCGCATCGGGCACTGGCAGCATGACCTGCGCGGGGATCGCCTGCCTGGTCGTGACCGCCGACCGCGTCGGCGGGGCCGACGCCCAGGTCGATGGCGACCGCATCATCTGCTGCCAGCCCAGCGAATCGAGCGACGCCCGCGTCCAGCGCGGACTGAAGTGGCTGGGCGACAACTTCTCCGTGTCGCATAACCCGGGTTCACCGTTCCAGATGTGGTTGTTGTACTACCTGTACGGGCTTGAACGGGTGGGCAGGCTCACCGCGCATCGCTTTGTCGGCGAACATGACTGGTACCGCGAAGGGGCCGACCACTTGATCCGGATGAAAGGCGAACTGGCCGACCGTTGGACCGGCGCGGGCTCGATGGAGGTCGAGCCTCATATCGCCACCAGCTTCGCGCTGTTGTTTCTCTCCAAAGGACGCTGGCCCGTGCTCGTCTCGAAGGTCAAGCACGGCGCAGGCAACGACTGGAACCAGCACCGCAGCGACGTGGCCAACCTGGCCCACTACGTCGAATCGCGGTGGAAGAAGGACATGGTCTGGCAAGTGACCGATATCGGCAAGGCCTCGGTGGAGGATCTCGGCCAGTCGCCGGTGCTCTACTATTGCGGCGCCAACAGCCCGCTGCCTGAGGGCAAGGAGGCACAAACCGAGCTGTCCCGCAAGCTCCGCGATTACCTCGACCGCGGCGGCTTCCTGTTCGCCGAGGGCTATTGCGGCGGGGCGGCCTTCGACGAGGGATTCAAGAAGCTCATCGAGTTGGTCTTTCCCGAGCCCGAATACAGGCTCCGCGTCCTGCCGCCGGAACATCCGATCTGGCGGGCCGAGGAGCTGATCGATCCCGGGCACCTCCATGCCCTCCTGGGCATCGACTTCGGCTGCCGTACAAGCGTGGTCTACTGTCCGCCGCCAGCCGCCACGGGAAAGGTGCAGCCCTCGCTTTCCTGCTTGTGGGAACTCTCGCGCGCGGGACGCGAGGCCAAATACAGCCCCGCCGTGCAGGGCGAAATCAAGGCCGGTTTGTCCATCGGCATCAATGTGCTGGCCTACGCCACCAATCGCGGCCAATTGGAGTTCAAGAATCCCGAATCGCTCAAGCCCGACAGCGTGAAGCGGGCCGACGCTGTCGATCGCGGCAAGATCGTGATTGCCAATCTGCGCCACCCGGGCGGGTGCTCGGCCGCGCCGCGGGCCCTGGGCAACCTGCTTGAGTCGGCTTCGCTGGCCCTGAAGACCCGCTTCAAGGCCGAGCCCGTCGATCTGGCGATCACCGATCCAGCGATCTTCGACCATCACTTCGTGTTCATGCACGGTCGCAACGCCTTCCGGCTGACCGACGAGGAACGCAAGCAATTGAAGAAGTATGTCGAGCGCGGCGGGATGATCTTCGCCAACTCGATCTGCGCAAGCGGCGCGTTCAGCGAGTCGTTCCGCCGGGAGATGCAGGCCATCTTCCCCCAGCAGGCGATCAAGACGATTCCCACGAACGACCCGTTGCTCACGGACGCCTACGGCGGGTTCAACCTGTCGAGCGTCCAGCGTCGCGATCCGCAGACGCGGGCCCCCAATCAACCGCTCAAGGCCCTCCTGCGCAAGGGTCCTCCGGAGTTGGAGGGTATCCGATTCGGCGATCGTTACGGGGTTGTCTTTTCGCCTCTGGACCTGAGTTGCGCCCTGGAGAAGCAGGACACGCTGGAGTGCCAAGGCTACACGCGCGAAGACGCGGCGCGGATCGGATTGAACGTGGTACTCTATTCCTTGAACCGATAGGAGCGGCGACGCGATCCCCTCTTCGTCGTCCGGTAATGGCTCGCTCATGGTCCGCGTCGCTCGTAGCTGCCCTGATTTTCCCTGGTGCGCCGGCGCAGCGGTTCTACTTGTGGCCCTGATCGTTCGCTGCGCTGTCTTGCTCGTGACGCCGGGTTCGCTCCAGACCGATCCCGACGGATACCGCGCGGTGGCGGAGAACCTGGTCCACTACGGCACGTTCGGCACCGGGCAGAACCCCACGGCGTATCGGCCACCGCTCTATCCGTGCCTGTTGGCGGGATGCGTGGCCCTGGGGCCGGCGAGCCGCGTGGCGATCGCTCTGTTGCATCTTGCCTTGGGGATCGGCACCGTCTGGCTCACCTACCGGCTTGGGCGTTCGTGCGGGTTGGGCCGCTGGGCTTGGTTGGCCGCCGGCCTGGTGGCCTGCGATCCGAT
>CAZFKF010000777.1:0-3562 GCA_964518805.1 uncultured Planctomycetaceae bacterium
GAACGGATAGACGTAGCCGAAGGCCCGATTCGGCCGCGGATTGGCCATGCCCCAGCCCTCGGGATCGGCAAAATACGGTGAAAACCGGTCCAGCCGCACCCGGCCCACGGCCAGCGGCGGCGCCAGGTGATAGAGCGAAGGAAGCAGTTCCAGCAGCGTCGCGTAAAGGGCCGGGTCCTCGCCGGGAAATCCGTAGAGGAAGTTCCATTTTACCTCGATCCCCGACTCCGAGAACCACTTGAGCGTCTGGAGGTTCTGCAGGGCATTAGCCCCCTTGCCGATGCGTTTGAGCACCGGGGTGATAAACGTCTCGATGCCCAACTGAGCGGCACGGAGGCCGGCGCCGAGGAGCGACTCGACCTGCGGCCGGCTCAGGTTGGTTTTCATCTCGTAGACGAATTCCAGGCCAAGCTCAGACTCCTTGAGCATCGGCAACAGCGTGTCGAAGTAGCGGTAATCGAGGATGTTGTCCGCCGTGCACCCACGACGCACGCCGTAGCGCCGGACCAGCCACTGGAACTCATCCAGGGCTCGCCGCGGACTCTTGCTGCGGAATGCCAGCGACGCCCCGTTCAAACCGCAGAACGCACAGTGATGCTTCTCACCCCACCAGCATCCGCGCGACGTCTCGAAGAACAACAAGGGGTCGATTTGCCGGCCCAGCGGGCTTGACCTGAGCCGGGCGAAATAGTCGTCGAAATCGGGATAGGGCAGTTCGTCGAGGTTCGTGACGATGCCGACCGCGGCCGGTATTTCTTCTGGCTGCGCGCGGCGCGGGTCTCCTGACCCCGCCGCCGTCTCGACCGAAGGTCTCCGGCTTGGCAAGCGGCCCGCCGTTCCTCGGACGACGCCGGGCGGCAGCATCACCGCTTGGCCTTCAAGGATCTGCTCGACCACCGGCGGGAAGGTCAAATCCGCCTCGCCGAGAAAGACGTAATCGACTTCGGGAAACTGCCGCGCCAGTTCGACGCCCATGGTCGCCTCGCAGGCCGCTCCGCCGAAAACGATCGTCGTGTCCGGCCGGACGTCCTTGATCCGTCGCGCCAGGCACATCGAGGGCATGGTCTGTTGGAACGTGGTGGCAAACCCCACCACATCGTAGCGGTCCCAGTCGACCGCGGTCATGCACGCGTCGAGAAACGGCCCCACATGCATCTCGGTCGCCTGGTAGACGCGGAAGTCGTCCGCAGTCAGGCCGGGATCGGCCGGAAAGAGTACGTTTCGGAAGTAGCCCTCCTCGTCGTTCAGCGGCGGAAAACGGGATACGTCTGATTTCGCCGACCGATCCGCAGGGCGCGCCGCAGAGGATAGACTTGTCCCGTCTTCCGCCGTGAAGTAGTGTTTGGCAAACAGCCGTTCGCCGCCCAGCACGAAGGCGAACTCATCGGCGATCCAGGCGTAGTGCTCCAGGCCGACGCGTTCGGCGAAGTCGAAGTTGAAGTAGGCGATGTCGCACCCGATGCCCCGCTGGACCAGCCCCGCCTTGAGCAGACTCGGCCCCAGATTCGGCCAGCGAAGGTTCGAGAACGGCATGTTGACGATCAGTACCCGCGACGAGTCCATGGCGACGCCACCGCTTCACGTGCCTTCGGCCCATTCTACGGGACACCGCGGGAAACGACCATGCCGGTGGTGGAGGTAGGGGTTACGATGAGCGTCTGAACCCGTCGTCGGCGCTACCGCTGCATCATCAGTTCGTAGAGCGCCCTGCCATGTTCCGTGGCCTGGACGCCCTTCAAATTCACGGTCAGTTCCAGGTCGGCGTTGAAATTGTAGTAGCGCGGGTGGGTGAAGATCTGCGTCAGCGGCCGTTGCCACCACGGCGTTTCCCCCAGCATGTCGATCGAGTCGATCATCACCGGATTGCGCAGCGACAAGGCGACCCGGTCCGCGTCAGTCTGCCACGTGAAGTCGAGTTTCTCGGGGTACAACCTGCCGCCGGGGCCTTCCTTGAAGTCGCTCGTGGCGAGCGAGAGCGGGACGCCGTCGTCGGTGAGAATCTCCTGCCCTTGGACGAGCAGGAAGGTGTTCAGCTTCAGAGGGCCGAGTTTCGGCACGGGCCGGGTCACCATCTCGACGAAGATGGCGGTGAAGTCGCCGACGTGGGCGCGGCCCCAGTACCAGTGGTCGATGGTGTTGCCCAGCGCGACATTGCCCCAGTTGTGGTCGTGATAGCAGGCGCCTCGAACGTGCCGCTTCTTCCCGTCGAAAACCACCGTGCCTTCCACGGCGCCGTAGGGTATCGGAACGACCCAGCCAAAATACTTGCTGTCTCTCCAACCCGAATAGGCCATGCCCGAACCGGGCCGCCACGAGGGCGCTTGGCGCGTGAAGACGAGATCGGCGGCGTACGACTCGGCCGCGGCGTGCAGTTCGTAGCGGTCGAGTCCGCCTTGGACGCAGTTCTCGCCGATCCGCACATCGCAGCCTTGCACCGAGGCCGAAAACTCCTCGGGCTTGAACGTCGGAACCAACTGCTTCTTCTCTCCCTGGGGCGACTTCATGATGAGCAGGACGCAAGGGGCCAGCGGGCCTTTCGGGTTCGTCTGCGGCCTGGTGCTGAAGGTGACCACCGCCTTGCCGCCGTCGTCGAACTCGGCGTCGAAGTACCACCACTCGAACGTGCCGGGCATGTCCTTGGTCCGGCAGCCGTCCTCCCAAGGTTCGACGATACCGGCCTTCAAGCCTTCGCGTTCGAGCGACTTGGCGGTGTTCGTCTTCAATAGCTCGCGGAACCCGGGAATCTTGGTCTCGATTTCTGCTAGCATGGCCGTACTTTTCCTTGCTTTGGGGTTGATGTTGGTTTGATGGCCCATCCGCTTTGCGATCGCGTGAAGTCAGACCGAGGAACAACCTGCAGAGTCGTCCTGCCGCGCGGGAGGCGTCATTTTGAGGCACACGGCGGGACTGTCGGGCAGCCGGCGGCCGAATTGCACCGTGATGTCGGCGCCCGACTGGCGCCATTCCAGCGGCTTGTCGCAGCCCAGCAGTTCCACGCGCATTCCGTCGGCGGCACGCAGCGACTGGATGGTGACCTCCGGGCTTGCCGGCGTCTCCATCAGGATCGCGAACAGGGAGTCCTTTTTGCAGGTGAAACGGACCTCGGAGCCGTCGGCCGTTCGACCTTCCGCGCGTTTCCAGGGCCGCGTGCCGTAGATCGCGTCGCCGTTGACCGCCAGCCAGGCCCCGACGCCTCGGATTCGGTCGACTTGGACGGCGGGGATCTCGCCGCCGGGCATGGGACCGACGTTCAACAGGAGATTGCCATTCTTGCTCACGATGTCGGCCAACAGACGCACGAGCTTCGCCACGCTCAGGAAGTCGTCCGGCTTCTCCTGCCGGGTGTAGCCGAACGACTTGCCGATCCCCCGTACGCACTCCCACTTCTTCTCGCGGATCTCGGAGAACGTGGTGTACTCGGGCGTCACGAAGTCGTGGTGTACGCCGGCCGGTGTGGTCTGTCCTTGCAGCCAGAGCCGGGCGGCATAGCGGTCGATCACCTTCCGGATGCCGGGGATGACGACCAGCGTTCGCAGGAGCCGGGAGGACTGGGCCCATCGCT
>CAZFKF010000778.1:0-3551 GCA_964518805.1 uncultured Planctomycetaceae bacterium
ACGCGACCAACTCCGACTCGTCGACCTGCTGGATGCCCATGGCCTGCATCACTTCATCGGCCGCCTTGCCCGAGGCGATCATCTCGGCGAGCACCGGCCGGGCACGGCTCGTCTCGATCTGTCCGGCGATCACCTTGGCCAGAAGTTGCGCCAGCGTCTCGGCGGTGACGGGAAACTCCCCGATGCCGATCTGCCGCTCGTTGAGCGTGCGGAGCACGTCCTGCTGAATCCAGTTGCTGGCCACTTTGCCGTCGCCGCAGCGGTCGGCCAGTTCGACGTAGTAGTCCACCAGGGCGCGTCCTTGGTTGACGATTACGTCGCTGTCGTAGGGCGTGATGCCGTAGGCCGTTTCCAATCGCGTGCGGATCTGGGCGGGCAATTCGCCGAGCGACCGGCGGATGGATTCGATTTCCCCCTCGGTGATCGTGACCGGCACGAGGTCCGGATCGGGGAAATAGCGGTAGTCACTCGACTCCTCTTTGGATCGCTGCGGCCAGGTGATGCCCTGGGCCTCGTCCCAGCCGCGGGTCGATTTGGGGACCTCGCCCATCCGCTTGCCCGTGTCGCGCCACTCGTCGAACTGCCGTTGGGCCTCGTAGGCCAGGGCCCGCTCCACCGCGCGGAAGCTGTTCATGTTCTTGACCTCCACGATCGGCGTGGCCACTTTGCCGTCGGGCGAGGGGATGTGCAGGTTGATGTTGGCGTCGACGCGCAGGCTCCCCTCCTGCATGTTGCAGTCGGACACGCCCAGGTAGTTCAGCAGCAGCTTGAGTTCGGTGAGATAGGCCTTGGCCTCGGCGGGCGAGCGGAGGTCGGGCTGGCTGACGATTTCCAAAAGCGGCGTGCCGGTGCGGTTCAGATCGATGCGGCTGTCGCCCTTGCCGGCCTTCTCGTCGTGCATGCTCTTGCCGGCGTCTTCCTCGAGGTGGGCGCGGATGATGCCGATCCGCTTGGGCTCGATCCGCCCCTTGGGATCGCTGATTTCGAGATAGCCGTCGTGCGAGAGCGGCAGATCGTACTGGCTGATCTGGTAGCCCTTGGGCAGGTCGGGATAATAGTAGTTCTTCCGGTCCCACTTGGTGAACCGCGAGATCTGGCAGTTCAGCGCCAGCGCGGCCTTCACCGACAGCTCGTACGCCTTGCGGTTCATCACCGGCAGCGTGCCCGGCATGCCGATGCACACCGGGCAGGTGAGCGTGTTGGGCGGCTCGCCGAACTTCGTGCTGCACGCGCAGAACATCTTGCTCTCGGTCAAGAGCTGCACGTGGACTTCGAGGCCGATGATGATGTCGTAAGGCGTCGCAGCGTCACTCATGAATCTGCCATTCCGTCGCAGTAGCAGTAGGGTGGGACAAGCGCAGCGCGGTCCCACCAGCGGAAAACCGGCTGGCCTCTGGTGGGACCGCGCTGCGCTTGTCCCACTCTACAACGTACAACCTACAACCTGCAAACTACTCTCCCCATTCCGGATCATCGTATCCGGGCGTCGGATCGTCCGCGCCCCAATCGAGCGTGTATTCGGCCAGTTCCACGTAACGGTGAAAGGACGACCACTTCCAGTCGCGGACGTTGCGGGCATGGCCGTGTTTCTTCGGGTTCCAGTGGACGTAATCGACGCAACGCTTCAGGTCGTCCTTGTCGCGCACGGTATGTTCCCAGTATCTGCGTTGCCACACCCCGCGTTCGCCGTGCCGCACCCGTGACGCGTTTGGCGGCGATTCCGAACCGCCGGCCGCCAGATACGCCAACGTGAACTCCTCTTTGATCCGTTTCCAGCGGACGGGATAGGCCGTGTCGCCTTGCGGCAGCGTCCATACTGTGTGGATGTGGTCGGGCAACAGCACGATGGCGATGACTTCGATGGGCCGTCTCCTGCGGACGGCTTCCACCGCGTCGCGCAAGCACACCCGTGCCAATTCCCCGCACAGCATCGGACGTCGTCCTTGAGTCACCACGGTGAAAAAGTACGTTCCCCCCGGCACGTACCATCGTCGATAATCCGCCATCGCCACATTCCAACTGTAGGGTGGGACAAGCGAAGCGCAGTCCCACCAACCCCGGGTTCTGATCGGCCTCCATGCTGGTGGGACCGCGCTTCGCTTGTCCCACCCTACAATCTACCAAGCTGGCTTCCGCGTATGCCAATCCGTCGCCTGCTGGAACATGTGGGCCGCGCGCAGGAGGCGTTCTTCTTCAAACGGCGGGGCTTGCAGTTGCAGGCCGATGGGCAGGCCGCTCGACGTGAAGCCGCAGGGGATCGAGATCCCGCCGATCCCGGCCAAATTGGCGCTGACCGTGTACAGGTCGAACAGGTACATGGCCAGCGGATCGTCGATCTTGTCGCCGATCTTGAAGGCCGGGGCGGGGGCCACCGGACCGACGATCAGGTCCACGTCCTCGAACGCCCGGTCGTAGTCCTGCCGGATCAGACGCCGCACCTTGAGGGCCTTGAGATAGTAGGCATCGTAATAGCCGGCGCTGAGGGCGTAGGTGCCGAGCATGATGCGGCGCTTCACCTCGGAACCGAAACCTTCGGCCCGAGTGCGGCGGTACATGCGGATCAGGGCGTTGTCCAACTCGGCCAGGGCGGCTTCGTCGCCGGCGGCCTGCAACCGCTTGCGCTCGGCTTCCAATTCGGCGGACATTGCACGCTCGTCGGTGCGGTAGCCGAAGTGTACGCCGTCGTAGCGGGCCAGATTGCTGGAGGCCTCGCACGGGGCAATGATGTAGTACGTGGCCACGGCGTAGCGGCCGTGCGGCAGCGAGACGTCGCGGACCGTGGCCCCCAGCGACTGGTAGACTCGCACCGCCTCACGCACCGCGGCCTCGACCTCGCCGTCGAGCCCCTCGCCGAAATGCTCTCGCACCAGCCCAATCCGCAAGCCAGTCAGCGGCTGCCCGACCGTCTCGCTGTAGCGGGGCACGGGGAGATCGATGGACGTTGAATCGAGCGGATCGTGGCCCGCAAGGACTTCCAAGAGCAACGCCGCGTCTTCGGCGGTCTTGGCCAGAGGGCCGGCCTGATCCAGGCTGCTGGCAAAGGCCACCAGGCCGTAGCGGCTGACGCGCCCGTACGTGGGCTTCATTCCGGTCACGCCGCACAGGCCGGCCGGCTGGCGGATCGAGCCGCCGGTGTCGGTGCCGACAGACAGCGGGGCCATGCGGGCCGCCACACAGGCGGCCGCCCCGCCGCTGGAGCCACCGGGAATTCGCGTTGCATCCCAAGGATTGCGCGTAATCTGGAAGGCCGAGTTCTCGGTCGAGCCGCCCATGGCGAACTCGTCCATGTTCGTCTTGCCCAAGAGCACCGCGTCGGCGGCCTTGAGCCGGGCGATCACGGTGGCGTCGAACGGCGGCCGGAAGCGTTCCAGGATGCGTGACCCGCACGTGGTCGGCTCATCCTGGGTGCAAAGCACGTCCTTGACGGCCACCGGCAAACCGCCCAGGCGGCCCAGCCGTTCGCCACGCTTGCGTTTGACGTCGATTTCTCCGGCCCGGGTCAGCGCAGCGTCTCGGTCGAAGCGCAGAAAGGCGCGGATCTGGCCGTCGCG
>CAZFKF010000779.1:0-3549 GCA_964518805.1 uncultured Planctomycetaceae bacterium
GATCGGCCGTCAGCCAGATCCACCCGCATCCCGCCGAAGCCCCGCCCGACGCTTGCCTGGCTCGCGTCGCAAGCGGCGATCCGCTCGAGTTCGGACGGCGGCAGTATCTTGCCCGGGCACAATACGCCTTGCGCAGGGCCCAGTCGCAGCCGTGCCAGCGTTACTACCTGGGGATCGACCTGCGTTTCCTGGAAGACTGGTACAACGCCGGGAATTTCGATCGCCAAGACACGAAACTGGCCGAGCAATACGACGGCAGCGCCACGCTGACGGCGATCCGCCGCGAGGCCCGGTACGATCGCTGGGACGCCTTGGAAGATTTCTCGCTGAAGCTGTATCAGAAGTTCTGGTTCAAGATGATCACGCGGGCCGTGGCGATCTACGTCGGCGACAGCGTTCTGTCGTTCAACCGCCGCTATGGCACCGACTACTTCAACGCCCAGGCGCTGCTGTGGCCGGGTGAGGATCAGCAGACCTGGGTCCAACAGTTTCCGTCGGCCGGCGAGGACATCTGCCAACAGCGGCAAGTGATCCTCGACGCGGTCTTCGGCGTCGAGGACACCGAAGCTCGATACATGCTGCGCCGCATGCTCTGGCCGAGTTGCTGGCTGGCCACGAAGCTCCGTGCGGCCTACGACCCCGAGTACGTCGAGGGACGCCTGGAATGCGACCCGGTAGGCGATCTGGAGGCGATCGCCGTTGCCCCGCCGCGTCTCGCACCATACCGAAAGCTGATGGAAGAGGTCCGTGCCGATCAGGCGGCTTTGACCGCCTGGATCGCGCGTTACCGCCCGGAACTGGCCCGGCGCGAATATGCCGAATCGCTCCGCGCGGCACGCATCGCGGTTCACGTGCGGCGCGAGCCGCTGCGGCGGTATCTGCGGGCCGATGTACACGACGCTCGGGCCGGAGAGGCGTTCGTGGAGAACGTGGTCGACGTGATCGACGCGGCCGTTCGCGTTCGAGATCGTTATACGTCTCGCCTGGTCGCCCTTCGCGTACACCACGAACTGACCCGGCTCCATTACCAAGAATACATGCATCTGTTCGGCCTGTTGCGGGCCGGCGGACCATCGTGACCGTCGGCGATCGGGCAAGGCACGACGGATCGAATCCTCAGGACGGATCGTAAGACTGAATCCATGACAGCAACGGCTCGTGCGTCCGAGAATATCGCCAACGTGGCCAGCCGGCTGACCGCGGCGGCCAATTCGATGCCGGAGGCGATTGCGGTCGTTGAGCCGCTGGGCTACGATCGCCACGGCCGGCGCCGCTACCGGTACGTCACGTTTCGCGAACTGGACGACGACAGCACGCGCATCGCACGGGGGCTGCGACGCATGGGCGTGGAGTCGGGGACGCGCCTCGCCTTGTTGGTGCGGCCGGGAATCGATTTCATGGCCCTGGTCTTCGCCCTGCTCAAGAGCGGCGCGGTGACGATCCTCATCGATCCGGGCATGGGCCGGCGAAACCTGGTCCAATGCCTGAGCGACGCCGGGCCCGAGGGTTTCGTGGCGATCCCCCTGGCGCATGCCGTGCGCGTGTTGTTGCGCCGGCGTTTTCCCAAGGCCCGATTCCACGTGACCGTGGGCCGGCGATGGTTCTGGGGCGGCACGACGCTCGCGGCGCTGCGCGGCGGCCTGGAATACGGCCGGGTAAGTGTTGCGCCGGCCGTGCAGCAGCAAGTCGAGGAACCGCCCCGCGAGCCGTTGGACGACGGATCGGCCTCGCAATCCGTCACGGATTCGATGGCCATGCCAGTTCCGACCAAGGCCGGCGACCCGGCGGCGATCATCTTCACGACCGGCAGCACGGGCCCGCCCAAGGGCGTGCTTTACACGCACGGCATCTTCGACACGCAGGTCGAGGAAATTCGCGACCGTTACGGCATCCAACCGAGCGAGGTCGACGTGCCGTGTTTTCCGCTCTTCGGGCTGTTCAACGCGGCGATGGGCGTGACGGCAGTGATTCCCGACATGAACCCTTCGCGCCCAGCCCAGGCCGACCCGGCGAAGATCCTCGAGGCAATCACCGATTGGCGAGCGACCCAGGCTTTCGGCTCGCCGGCCCTCTGGAACGTGGTCGGGCAGTTCTGTCGCGACAAGGCCCTCAGACTCAATACGGTGCGGCGGGGGCTGTCGGCCGGCGCCCCCGTTCCCGTGCCCGTGCTCGAGCTTATGAAGGACTGCATCCATCCCGAGGGCGACGTCCACACGCCGTACGGCGCCACGGAGTCGCTTCCGGTGGCCTCGATTGCCGCCAGCGAAGTGCTCGGCGAAACGGCCCAGCGCACCCGGCAGGGCGCCGGCGTGTGCGTCGGCCGGAAATTCCCCCGCGTCGCGTGGAAGGTGGTTCGCATCGTCGACGGTCCGATCCCAACGCTTGCCGACGCCGAGGAGTTGCCGCCCGGCGAGATCGGCGAGCTGATCGTCAAAGGGCCCGTGGTCACGCGCGAGTACGTCACCCGCCGTGAAGCCAATGCCACCGGCAAGATCGCCGAGGGGACCGAAGTCTGGCACCGGCTCGGTGATTCGGGATACCTGGACGGCGAAGACCGGTTCTGGTTCTGCGGACGCGTGGCCCACCGCGTGCTCGCCGAGTCCGGGCCATTGTACACGATTCCATGCGAAGCGATCTTCAATCAACACCCCGACGTGCGCCGCTCGGCGCTGGTAGGCATCGGTCCGGCCGGGCGGCAGCGGCCAACGATGGTCGTCGGGCCGCTCCCGGGGCGAATGCCCCGCACGGACGCCGAGCAACAGGCCTTTCGCGATGCCTTGGCCGAACTGGCTCAATCGAGGCCGTTGACCGCCTCGATCCGTGATTTCCTGTTCCACCCGGCGTTTCCGGTCGACATCCGACACAACGTCAAGATCTTCCGCGAGAAACTGGCCGTGTGGGCGTCGCGGGAGTTGGGGGGATAGAGGACGATCGGTTTCAGAAGGCGGGTCGGAGCCCCATCCTACTGTCCGCGTCGAATACGATCCGCCATCCGAGTGGCCGCTTGCCAGGCTTGGCTTCGCGTGCTGCCCCACACGAGAATCCAGTGCTTGTTGCACTCGGCCTCGACCTGCCAAAGCGTCGATCCGTCGCGCTGACGCGAAACGGTCTCCTCGGCCGACCAGTCGTGTCTCTGGTCCTCAGGCAAGTTACGGATCGGCGCGACCATTTCTCCACCCATGGGATGGGTTCTCGGGAATGTGATTTCTGGAGAGTATTCGTTCGGCGTGGCAGTGGATTGGGTTTCAACGCGTCGTTTTTCGGGCGGGATGGGTCCCCTTGCATGGCGGACATCGCCGAGTTCAGTACAACACATGGCCTGTGGCCTCAACGGATTCAGACGCTCGGGGGCTGGTCCGAGTTCCCAATGGCCCCTCCAGCAAGAAGACGCAAGTCCAGCCAAACGGTTCGCAGGAGCACCGACGATTGGTCGTTTACTGTCGAACTAGCAATACTTTATGCGCGGCGGGAATGCACCGGGCGGCCAGATGGGCCGGTAGAATCATCGCAGCCTGGGCAGCCATGCCAGACACCGCAATCGATCGAGCG
>CAZFKF010000780.1:0-3548 GCA_964518805.1 uncultured Planctomycetaceae bacterium
GGAATTGGTTGCCCTGGTGTCGGAGTTGGCCGAGAAACTCGTCAACCGCACGTCGTCAGGGGACGATCCCTCGGGAGCCCAGTACAGTGCCAGCTATATGAAGGGCCAGATGCTGCCTCTCTTGGTGGATGAACGCGCGGCGGCGGAGAACTGGGGACCGAAGCACCCGCAAGTGATTGCCGCCCGTCAACGTGTCGACGACGCCCGCAGCTTCTTCATGCTCCCCGCCGGCGCGTATGCTCGAGCGGATAGGAGAGGAAGTCAGACGAACGGGGCGCAAAGCGAAAATGTGGTCGACCTCTATGTCCAGTACTTGAAGCAGGAAATGGATCGAATCAAGGTCTCTGAACAGACGCTTGGTGAACTGTATGACCGCGAGCGCGAGAAGGCCCGGGAGATCGCTGCGTACGAGGCTAGGGACGAGGACCTCAAGAAGAGGATTGCGCGCACGGAGACGTTGTACGACGGCATCGTGAAGCGGTTGCAGGATGCCGGCATGGTCAAGGACTACGGCGGTTTCGACGCGAAGATCATCGCTCCCGCGGGGACGGGCAAGCTGGCATCGCCCAAGGCCCTGATTGTCTTCCCCGGCTCGATGTTCTTCGGCATCCTGTGCGGAGTGGGGTTGGTCTACTTAGCCGAAATCACCGACAAGCGATTCCGCTCTCCGGACGAAATCCGGTGGCGGCTGCAGTTGCCGGTCCTCAGTCACATTCCGGCCATCCGCGTCGATGACGCCCTCCGCGACGCAGCGGCGGCCGGAGGCCAAATGGATCCGATGCTCATCACGTATCACCGGCCGCGGTCGCCTGAGGCCGAAGCGTATCGCACGGTGCGCACCGCACTGTATTTCAGCACTCTCGGCGAAGGGCACAAGGTGATTCAGGTCACGAGCCCCGAGCGAGGTGAGGGCAAGAGCACGTTGTCCGCGAATCTGGCGATTTCGATCGCGCAGTCTGGCAAGAGGACTCTGCTGCTGGATGCGGACATGCGCAAGCCGCGAGTCGACAAGGAGTTCAATGTCTCGGCGGAGTCGGGACTGTCGTCGGTTCTGGCCCAGGGTGTGGACGTTGCAGACGCCGTCCAGCAAGTCGGAATCGACAATCTGTGGGTTCTGCCCGCCGGTCCGCGCCCGCCCGACCCAGCGGAATTGCTCACTTCACGCTGTTTCGCGGAGCTGCTCGATTCGCTGCGGGAGCAATACGATTATGTGGTCGTCGATACGCCACCCATCCTTCCGGTGACCGATGCCTGCGTGGTCGCGCCTCGCGCGGATGGAGTCCTGATGGTAATCCGAATCTCAAAGCACGGCAGACCTTGTGCGGAACGTGCCAAGGATGTCTTGGAGAATCTCGGTGTTCGAATCACAGGGGTAGTGGTCAACGCAGCGGGGAACAAGGGGGACGACTTCGGATACGGTTATGGCTATGGCAGTTACGGCTACGGCGCCTACGGGTACGGCGACTATGGGTACGGAGGTTACGGCTACTCGGACGACGAAGAAGACGAGGCTCTCGATGGAAATAGAGGGAGCGGTCAATCCGGCAACGGGAATGCCTTCACCAAGAAAGCGAACGGGAAGTCCTCCACGCGCAGGCTTGCGGAGGGGGTGTCGGATTGAGCCTGACCAGAGGGTAACGCAGCCGACGCCTCGCTCGTCGTGCGTCGATTGGCTGAGACTCGAACCGTTTCTCGAACCATGCTCGGGATGGAAGCAATCATGATTCGCCGGATCATAAACAGACTCGTGGGGCATCTTCAACGCAAGGAAATGCCCTTGCCCGCCCCCGTATTGGTTGTGACGAAGGGCGATACGGAGAGAGTCGTGAGGAACGCTCGTTGGGAATCTGCGCGGCGCGAGCTGATCGGCACGTTTTCGGTGCGGGCGATGCTGATAGCGGTGGGGCACGTCGCTTGCTTTGCGCTCTCGTATTGGCTTGCGTTTTCCGTGCGGTTCGATTTTGATCTGGGGCCCATGCCTTGGGGCCTCTATATGCAGAGTCTGCCGTGGGTGCTTGGCGTCAAGACGGCTGTCTTCTCCTTCCTGGGGCATTATCGGGGGTGGTGGCGGTACGTGACATTTGCCGATCTCGTGGCCTTGCTTCGGGCCTCGGTCGTGTCCTTGCTCGTCGTGCTCGCGTGCGGCTACTTCGCCCTGGATGTGCATATTCCACGCGGAGTGTTGCTCCTCGATCTGGTCTTCACGATCGGAGTCTTGGGATCGTTCCGGTCGAGTTTTCGGATCTTTCGCGAGCACCTGCTGCCGATTCTTCAGCCCAAAGAAGGGCGTTGGACCTTGCTCGTGGGGACCGATGATGCCAGCGGCGTGCTGGCCCACCAGATCCAGTCGCAGCCGGACCTGCCCTACCGCATTTGTGGCCTTCTGGACACCAATGGAAGGCCCGGAAAGCGTCAGTTGGGCCGGATTCCCGTGTTGGGGCATGTGGACAACGTTGGCGAGATCGCCGCCGTCTATCGCGCTACCGATGTCTTGATTTCGGCGGAGACCCTGACTGGCAACAGATTTCGCCAACTCATGGAGGCGTGCGTTCAGGCCGGTGTGAATCTCCGCATCATCCCTGCTTTGGAGGACCGCCTCAGCGGCGACCATCAGATTCCCATCCGCAGCATCGAGATCAACGACCTCCTCCGCCGCGACCCCGTGGTCCTGGATCACGAGGCCATCGGGCGCCTGATCGAGGGACGCGTGGTTCTGGTTACCGGAGCCGGGGGGAGCATCGGTTCGGAGATTTGCCGCCAAACGCTCAGATTCCGTCCCCAGCGGTTGGTGCTCGTCGGTCGCGGTGAGAATCGGATCTTCGTGATCGAACGCGAGCTGCGGGCCCGAGCTGGCGGCACCGAAATCGTCTCGCGGATCGGCGACGTGACGGACGCCGTGCGGATCCAGCACCTTTTCGAGGAGTTTCGGCCCCAGGTCGTGTTCCACGCCGCCGCGCACAAGCACGTGCCTTTGATGGAGGACAACCCGGGCGAGGCGGTCAAGAATAACATCCTCGGGACCAAAGTGGTCGCCGACGCGGCCCATGGACTGGGAGTCGAGTGCTTTGTACTGATTTCTACGGACAAAGCAGTCCGGCCCACGAGCGTGATGGGGGCCACCAAGCACATGGCGGAGCGCTATGTGCTGGCCCTTGCCGAGGAGTCGAAGACGCGGTTCGTGGTTACCCGCTTCGGCAACGTCCTGGGCTCGGCCGGCAGCGTGGTGCCGATCTTCCAGGAGCAGATTCGCCGGGGCGGCCCGATCACGGTGACCGACGAACGGATGACTCGCTACTTCATGACGATTCCCGAGGCCAGCCAGCTTGTGTTGCAGGCCGCCACCATGGGGCGCGGCGGAGAGATCTTCGTCTTGGACATGGGCGAACCGGTTCGCATCGTCGACCTTGCCCGCGACATGATTCGCCTCTCGGGCCTCACCGAAGACGCCATCGAAATCGTCTTCACCGGCATTCGCCCCGGCGAGAAGCTCTACGAAGAGTTGTACTTCGAGGACGAGGAAACGCTGCCGACTCCGCACGCGAAGCTCC
>CAZFKF010000781.1:0-3548 GCA_964518805.1 uncultured Planctomycetaceae bacterium
AAAGCACCAGCACCGAACCCGCCGCATAGACGAGCAGGCCGTTGGATTCGGCCTGCCCGATCTTCAGCGGCATGAGGTGATTGGCGTAGCGGGCAAAGACGTAGGCCATGGCTCCGATCGATCCCGGACGCACGACCCAGAGTTGCGCCCACGCAAAGAGGAATCCGATGGGCCGGTCGAACGCGCGAGTCAAGTAGACGAAATCGCCGCCCGATCGCGGGTATGCCGTTGCCAGTTCGGCGTAACACAAGGCGCCGACAAAGGAGAGGAATCCGCCGAGAAGCCAAGCTGCAAGCAGACCTCCCACGCCGGGGACGTTTTGGGCAATCAGCGGGGTGCTCTCATAAATGGTCGCCCCAATGATGATCCCCACGATAATCGACGTGGAGTCAAACAAGGTGAGTTGCCGCTTCGGGGCGGCCACGGCGGGATTGGGTTCGGCGGGCTCGGACATGTGCGTGCGTCTCGTCTGCGGGAGTCTTGGGCGATGGCCATGCGGCGAAAGGACGACAAAGGCCTCTTCGGGCGGCTTCCAGGATACGCACGCGGCGGACCGAGCGGAAGCCGCTGCGTGCGCAGTCGCGCGCCAAGTGTCCACGAGACAGAACTATCAGGTGGTATTATATAGTCCTTAGATACGGGAAGCGCGTCACGGGAGCCACGTCAAACCTGCCATCGAGGTCAAGGACCCGTTTATTCTAGGGGTATCCTTGGATCGGCCGGGGCAACGTGATACGATATCGAAATCCGCGAGTGAACCACCTGAGTTCGTCCGCTTGCGGCATCTTGCGGAGCTGCGTATGCCAAAAGAAGGTGCATTGGAAGTCGCCGGCGTGGTTACCGAAGCGTTGGCAAACACGCGTTTTCGTGTCCAGTTGGACAACGGGCACATCGTGCTGGCCCACGTGGCAGGTCGCATGCGCAAGAATTTCATCCGCATCGTCCCCGGAGACCGCGTCACGGTCGAACTCTCGCCATACGATCTCGAAAAGGGGCGTATCGTCTACCGCGAGCGTTAGTCGTTTCACCCCGCTGGTTCGCACTTTTCCGTGGTTGTTCGGTAATCGTGGCAGGTGGTCGGCATGCCCATCAAGATTCTCGGGCGGCGCACGAATAGACCGGCGTGCACCCTTGTAGGGTGAGAGATTGGATTGCATATCTGAGGGGGGGATCTTCGTCTGGCGTGGCGTTTACAGCCAGCGTTAGGCGTTACATGCCCCCCACTCGAAATCGCCTATTCTCACATTGGCTTTCTTTGTAGACTTGGTCGACATTGGTTTCGGGCAGTCTATTGCCGGCGGCGATACAATTAGCGGTTTACGGAACGCCTGGAAGGCACTGGTCTTTCGATTGCCCCAAACTACCCTGTGCGTAATGTCCCGCCAGGGCACGTATTGGCCCGAGCCGCGCGGACGTACCGGACTGCGGTGTTTCGGTAGAACGTGTCCTCCTTAGCCGATTGACCCCCCATTTTTCACGCAAAGGAGAATTGGTTGTGAAGCGAATTCTGTTGTGTTCGTTGGCCGCGGCGATGCTGCTGGCCGCCCCGCGGGTGTGCCCGGCCCAGAAGAAGGATCTCAGTCAGATTGTCACCATTTCGTTTTCCGGCTACGACGACTTGATGAAGGGCGTCGGCATGGTCGGAAAGGTGGCTGGCATGCCGATCCTCACGCAGATGGTCGAGGCCAAGCTCCAAGAGGCGGGGATGGCCGAGGCCCTGAATGCGATCGACAAGAAGCAGCCCTGGGTCGTTGCTCTCAAGACCGACGCTGAGGGGTTGGCGTTCCCTTTCCAGGTCTTCGTGCCCACCAGCGACGTTAAGAAGGTTCTCAAGTCCCTGCCGCCGGTGCTGGGCGAACCGGCCGACGCTGGCGACGGCGTGCTGGAAATCAAAGCGCCCGACCGTTCGATCTTCCTGAAGCAGCAGGGCGCGTGGGCGGTCATCTCCGACAAGAAGGATCAGGTGGTCGACGCCCCCGCCGACCCAGTCAAACTGGCCGGCGCTCTCCCCGAGAAGTATCAGCTTGGCGTGACCGTCTCGGTGAAGAGCGTCCCCGAGGGTCTGCGCAAGAAGGGGGTCGATATGCTCGGGTTCTTCGCCCAGCAAGCCGCCCAGCAGAGAATGCCCAACGAAAGCGACGAGCAGTTCGCCGCCCGCGGCAAGCTGACGCAGCAAAGCGTCGAGCAGCTCAAGACCGTGATCAACGATCTGGACGCGATTACGGTGGGCGTCAAGCTCGACGAAGCCACATCGTCCGCCTACCTGGAATACGTGCTCACCATGGTTCCCGACTCGACGAGCGCCAAGAAGATGGCGAAGTCGGCCGGCGCCAAGGCGGAACATGCCGGCGCGATTCTGCCGGGCGCTGCCGTGGCCCTGCACGCCACCCAGCAGCTCGATCCGGCCGACATCGATCAACTGAAGGCGAACTTCGTCGTGTTGCGCAACAACGCCATGACGGAACTGGAGAAGCAGGGGCTGCCCGATGAACAGGCCAAACTCGCCAAGCAGTTGGCCGGCGACTTGATGGACGTGGTCCAGAAGACGCTGGAAACCGGCAAGTTGGACGCCGCGGCTTCGTTGAAGCTGTCGCCCAAGGAGCTCACGCTCGTCGCCGGGCTGCAAATCGCCGACGGCGGCAAGCTGGACTCGGTGATCAAGAAACTGATCGAGCAGGTCGCCAAGGATCAGCCCGAGGCCGCGAAGCTGGTCAAGCTCAACGCCGAAGAGCACAGCGGCGTCCGCTTCCACGTGGTTTCCGTTCCGTTGGGCATGATCCCGACCGAAGAGGAACGTGGGAAGATCTCGGCCCTGGTTGGCGAGAATCTCGACGTGGTGATCGGCGTCGGCGACACGAGCCTTTATCTCTCGGCCGGCCGCGACGCGATCGCTACCCTCAAGAAAGCGATCGACGCCTCGAAGAGCGGCGGGAAGTCGCTGCCGCCGATGGAAGTCTCCGTGGCGGCTTTGCCCATCGCCCAGTTTGTCGCCGCAGTAGGCGATGACAATGCGAAGCAGGGCGCCACGATGATTGCCAAGATGCTCGAAAGCGCGTCCGGCAAGGATCATGTCAAGGTGACGGCCGCGTACATCCCCAATGGGGTCCAGGTTCGACTTCAGGTGGAAGAGGGCGTTCTCAAAGCGCTCGGCGTCATCCCCATGCTGAAGCAATGAAGGAATCGCCCGCCGGTTCGCCCATCTGAGCGGAACCGCCGATTCACGAGGTAACCTGCGAGGGGCGAAGGCCGACGGCTTTCGCCCCTCGCTCATTCGCGGCATGGCGCCCCAAGACCGGGCATCCATCCAGCCGAATCCCGTCGTTTCCTCACGACGCCTTGAAACGCTTGTCTCGCCGTGCTCCGACTCACGCCGACCAAGCCGCACAGAGGTTGAGCGAACCACAGCGTGCCGGCGGTTGTCCCTCCCTGGGCCATCGCCGCCGCGTATGGTACATTTCCCATCGTGCGGGGAAATGTCACCCTGCAAGTCCCCTTTTCGGAATCTGACTCGCCCATGCCTACGACGCCTCCCTTTGTAACGTCTCGCC
>CAZFKF010000782.1:0-3546 GCA_964518805.1 uncultured Planctomycetaceae bacterium
GCCATGGTGTAGTGGGCATAGGGCTCGCCGTTGCGATACACGGCAATGTCGCGTCCCCGGTACACGATCGCCATCTGGACAAACTGGTCGCCCGTGGCCGTCTCGGCGGGCCATTGGGCCTGGCTCTTCTCGGTGCGGGCGAACCCGTTGCTGCCGGGCATCCAGCGTCTTGGCGTCAGTTCGCCGAACACGATGCCGTCGAACGCGCCGTCGCCGTTGTCGACCGTCAGGGCCGAACCGCCGCCCTGTTCGAGCGTGGCCGGCGCGGCCCACACGACGAGCGTCTTGTCGGTCAGGCTTTCGTCAGCGCTGGTGGGATCGGGCAAGAACCAGGCAAAGAGCGTAAGGGCGAGCGCCGGCCATTTGGCTGGTGCGGAATACATCAGTGCTGTCTCCTCAAGCTGCGCAGGACGGTAGGGTGGGACAAGCGAAGCGCCGTCCCACCATTGATGACTGCGGCGATGCTGGTGGGACGGCGCTTCGCTTGTTCCACACTACGGCTGTCTGGCCCCGTTTCCGACGGTCCCATTCTGTACCGCCGGGCGTCGGTTGGCAAGCATGCCAGCCTTCCGAAGGATGGGAGTGACATGGGAATTGGGGTTGGCTACAATAGCTACGGTCGGGCTCCCGCCTCACTGTCCTGCCACAGTCTTTCCCGTCCGAAACAAGGAGACCGCGATGAACGCCAGAAGCGTTTCTGCCTCGCTGTGGATCATGCTTTGCGGGCTGGCTGGCGCAGCGTTCGGCGCGGACAAGATCGTCACGGCGAAGATCCAGGTCGATAGCGATACGACCGGCTACGAGGGCTATCGGGCCATGGACGGCAACGCCGAGACGATGTGGCATACGGACTTCAACTTCTACGAGACGGCGCCACCGCACGAGATCCTCGTCGACCTGGGCGGCATCTACGAGGTAGCGGGGTTCCGCTACCTGCCGCGGCGCGGCGGCGGAAACGGCACGATCGGGCAGTACGAGTTCTATGTCGGCGACAATCCGAAGGACTTGGGCAAACCGGTGTTCGCCGGTAAGTTCGCGCACGGAAACGCCGAGAACGTCGTGCGGTTTGCGGCAAAACAGAAGGGTCGCTACCTGCGGTTGAGGGCCCTGACCGAGGTGGCGGGCCAGCCCTGGACTTCGATCGCCGAATTCCAGCCCTTGGTCGACGGCGTGACATTCCGCGCCGGCACCTCGGCGGTCGAGCGGCTGCCGGTTGCGGGGCACTTGCCGCTCAACGAGACCGAGATCCAGTTCGCCGCGATCAAGTACGATCTGCGCAACAAGGCCCACTTCGACGGCATCGCCGCCGAGACGCTCCGCCCCGAGGCCCTGATCCAGAAGACCGACCGCGACCCGGTCGACGTGGCCCTGCGGCGCACGGCCGCCCTGCTGGCCGATCTGAAGCGGATGCAGCCTGCGCCGAACCTGAGCGCGGAAGAGGCCGAACTCGGTCGCCTGCAAGCCGAGGGCCGGAAAGTCGACGCAGCCAACACGGCGGCCCGGCTCGCGTTGTTCAAGGAAGTCTGCCGCGTGCGCCGGAAGATCGCGTTCAAGAACCCGCTCTTGGATTTCGACAAGATCGTGTTCGTCAAGCGACATCGGGGCGTGTACGGTCACATGTGCGATCAGTACTATGGGATCACGTCGGCGCCGGGCGGCGGACTCTATGTGCTCGACAAGGCGTTTTCCGCGGAGCCGCAGGTCCGAGACTTGCTGGCCGATTCGGTGGTCCAGCGCGGGCGGTTGAAGGGACAGAAGCTTGGCGGCGGATCGCTGGTCCCGCCGCCCTTGTCGTACGACGGGGTGGGGAATCTCTCCGGGCCCGACCAGGAGGGCGGGTCGTTTCTCTCGCCCGATCTCTCCTACGACGCCAAGACGATCCTCTTCGCCTACGTGGAATGCAAAGGCGACAAGACCCACCGCCATCACACCGACCCGAACCAGGGCCACTGGCATGAAGGACGGTGCTTCCACATCTTCCGCGCGAACGTCGACGGCACCGGCCTGGAGCAGCTCACCGACGGCACTTGGAACGACTTCGACCCCTGTTTCCTGCCTAATGGACGGGTCGCAATGATCAGCGAGCGCCGCGGCGGGTACCTGCGATGCGGACGGGTGTGCCCGAACTACACGCTCTATGACATGGCCGCCGACGGCACGGACATCACCGCCCTGAGCGTCCATGAGACGAATGAATGGCATCCCAGCGTGACCAACGACGGACGCATCCTCTACACGCGATGGGACTACGTCGACCGCTTCGGCTGCACGGCGCATCATCCATGGATCACGTCGCTGGACGGCCGGGACTCTCGGGCGGTGCAGGGCAATTTTGCCCCACGCAACGCCCGGCCCGACATGGAACTCGACTGCCGCGCAATCCCCGGCTCGCGGAAGTTCGTGGCCACGGCGGCGCCGCATCACGGCCAGGCCTTCGGTTCGCTCGTGCTCGTCGATCCGGAGGTGCCCGACAACGACGCCATGAGCGCGGTCAAGCGGGTCACGCCCGACGTCGGATTCCCGGAGAGCCAGGGCGGGCGCGAAGCGTACGGCACTGCGTGGCCCCTGAACGAAGACTACTATTTGTGCGTCTACGACGCAGCGATTGCCTGCGGGGTTCCGGGCCGGCCTGGCGATTACGGGATCTATCTGGTCGACTCCTGGGGCAACAAGGAACTGATCTACCGCGATCCGCAGATCGGTTGCCAGAGCCCCATTCCGCTCAAGCCGCGCCCGATGCCCCCGGCGTCGCCGATCCTGGCCAAGCCGTTTCGCGAGGCCCCGGGGACCGGCGTGGCGGCGGACGAACCGGGCCAGGGAACGCTCACCGTCATCAACGCCTATAACAGCCTCAAGCCATGGCCGGCGGAAACGAAGATCAAGTCCCTGCGCGTGCTGCAGGTGTTCCCGATGTCGGTTCCGTCGGGCGCCCCGCCGCACGAGACAGGGGCTCGCGTGGCCTTGGCGGGCGATTCGGTGGTGCCGGTGCGCCACGTGTTGGGCACCGTGCCGGTCGAAGCCGACGGCTCGGCACACTTCACCGTACCGGCAAACCGGGAACTGTTCTTCCAAGCCCTGGACGAGCGCGGCATGGCGGTGCAGTCGATGCGTTCGGCGACGTACCTTCAGAAAGGCGAGCGACTGGTCTGCCAGGGCTGCCACGAGCCGAAGCATCGCGCCCCGCTGCCGACAGGCCACAACCTGATCGCTTTGCGGCGGCCCCCGTCGGCGATCCAGCCCGACGTGGACGGATCGGCCCCTTTCAGCTACCCGCGGCTCGTGCAGCCGGTGCTCGACCGGCACTGCGTGAAATGCCACGCCGAAGACCCCAGGAAGCCGATCAACCTGGCCCGCGAGCCGATCCAGCGTAAATGGTACGCCTCGTACAACAGCCTGCTGCCGTACGCCTTCACGGACTACGGCAACAATCTGCGCACCAATCCCGGCCAGTTTGGCGCCAAGGCGGCGAAGCTGACCCAAATCCTCGAGAAAGGCCACTACGACGTGAAGCTCTCGGAAGAGGAACGCCACCGCATCTCGCTCTGG
>CAZFKF010000783.1:0-3545 GCA_964518805.1 uncultured Planctomycetaceae bacterium
CCGGCGCGCGTGCGTCGAGGACGGGATGGAGGTCCTGGAATTGGGTTGTGGCTGGGGTTCGCTCTCGCTTTGGTTGGCACAACACTACTCGCGGTCTCGGATCCTGGCGATCTCCAATTCGCGCACCCAGCGGGAGTTCATCGAGTCGCGTTCCCGCGACCTCGGACTGAACAACGTCGAAGTGCTCACTGCCAACGTTTCGGACTTCAACACCGAACGTCGCTTTGACCGGGTGTTGTCGGTGGAGATGTTTGAGCACGTCCGCAATTACGACGAGTTGCTCCGCCGGATATCCACTTGGCTGAAGCCCGCCGGCAAGCTGATAGTGCATATCTTCTGCCACGCGAAGTTCGCCTATCCGTTTGAGACCGAAGGGCAGTCGAATTGGATGGGGCGGCACTTCTTCACCGGGGGCATCATGCCTTCCGACGACTTGCTGCTGCACTTCCAACGCGACCTGGTGCTCGAAGATCATTGGCGATTCTCGGGCATTCACTACGCGCGCACCCTGGAAGCCTGGCTGGCCAAGTGCGACGCCCAGCGGTCCGATCTGTTACGATTGTTCGAAGCGACGCTGGCACCGGAGGATGCTGCCAGGCAACTCCAGCGCTGGCGCATGTTCTTCATGGCCTGCTCCGAGCTTTTTGGCTATCGTGGCGGAGGCGAGTGGTTCGTGTCCCACTACCTCTTCTCCAAGCGTCAGGACAACGAGCGCCGCGGCTGAAAGTGGCGCGCGATGCCGAGAAAGGGAAACGCAGATGATGATGTACTATCTCAAGCTGTACGCGGCCACATTCCTTGGATTCCTGGCGATCGATGTGGTCTGGCTGGCCTTCGTCGCCCGGGGGTTCTACAAGAGGCAATTGGGATTCCTGCTCAGCGACCAGCCCAATTGGTGGGCAGCGATCGTTTTCTACTTGCTCTTCATTGTTGGGCTGCTCGTCTTCGCCGTCGTGCCAGGGCTTCAGGCTGCCTCGTTCCGCAAGGCGCTGGTGCTGGGCGCTTTTTTCGGCTTAGTTACCTACGCGACCTACGACCTGACGAACCATGCGACGGTCAAGAACTGGCCGTGGATCGTGACCGTTGTCGACATGGCGTGGGGCACGGTGCTGGCGGCATCGGTCACGGCCATCGCCTATGGCGTCGGGCGCTGGCTGCCCTCCCCGCCTCCGCGACCATGAGTCGTGGTCAAGGGGAGAACTCCCGGCTTGGGATAGGCCCTTGTCCTCGATCAGTCGCGCACAAGCTCGACTTCACGGAAATGGGCGGCGTAGCGCGTGCCTTCGGGGTTGCCGGCGTCTTGCATGTTCGTGTAGTTGCCCGAACACAGCAGCCACGCCCGACGGCCGTCGGCGCTGATGAACTTGGATGGGAAACAGATGCAGTAGGCATTGGGCCCGAACCCCTTGAAGTACTCGACGAGGCGCCAGGGCCCAAGGAGTCCGTCGGACTCCAACAGCAGGCTTCCTTCAGCGGAAAACCGGCGCGTGGGTCCCTTGCCCTTGATGAACGTGTCGCTCTGCAAGAGCGGGCTGATCCACATCAGATGCTTCTTCAGCGGCGCGTTGTAGACCACGTGCGCCAGGCCGAGTTTGTCCTTCCAGGTCAGCAGTGGTTTGGCGTCGGCGACCCTCGGCGACCACAGGGGCTTTCCATCGGAGCCCGGGCCTGAAAAGAACTCCCATGCCTGAGGATCGTTGATCTGGTTCCAGGTGGGTTGGCCCCTCAGAAGGTAGACGCTGTCGCCGTTGCCCCATTCCGCGGGCTTGCCTCCCTCGGAGCCGTGTGCCACCGCGTAGGCCTTGCCATCCGGCGAGTGCTCCAATTCTCGCCCGAAATCCACAAAGTGCAGATTCCGCACGCGGTTCGCTCCCGGAGGTTCACGAAAGAACCCGCCCACGTAGTTCGGCTTTCCCTTGCCGCCCTCGCCCCTGGCGGCGGCCTCGCGCGCCCGCCGTAGGGGATGAATCGACAGGTCGTTCCAGAAAGGATTGGGCTGGAACGGATAGCCGAGGTCGCCCGCGGCGGTGCCCGGTTTCCTGTTGCAGAGAAACCCCCAGAAGCGGGCGACGCGCTCGGGCGTGTCGGCGGAATACGAATTCCAACCCTCTTCCAGACCGACGTACCAAACGCCGTCCTTGACAAGACTGGTGCAGGGGTATGCGCTTTGTTGGGTGTAGTCGGGCACGTTCATGCTGCCCAAGTACGTGAACGTCAGATCGAGCGGATCACTGCCAGAGATCTTTGCCAATCCCGCGTTCAGGATCCGATGCCCGCAGAACTCGCCGTCGCCGCACCCGCTGTACAAGTTCCCGTCGGCCGCCCATGTGGGATACCAGTAGTCGCAATTGGTGTAGTTGGCGTAACGGCCCGTGAAGACGATGCCTTGGATGCTCCGCGACTTCTCGAAGGGGCAGTCGGCCGGGGGTTGGGTCTTCCAGGCAAAGGGGGAAACCGCGGTGCTGCGACTCGCGAAGGAACACGTCTCTGCGCGATTCGAGCCCTCCGTTGCCTTCGGCACAGTGCCAGGCCGGCTGGCGTCGTCCTTCTTCTCGGCACTTGAAGCATGGAATGCGGGCAGCACGAAGACAAATGCAAAAGCGGTGCCGATTTGCATGGCCGCGACCAGGCGATGTTGCGCACGCGCCCAACTGCGCCGTGTGAGAGGAAACGTGAGAGTCCGACGCATGACTGGAACCTGACCGAAGGATACACTCTCTTGCCCCATCACGACTCCTTGCGTGGTCATATCGCGCGGGGCATGGACCGGCCCCGGAGCCAAGCCGGCTGGACTTGGTCCAGTGCTCTGCTGCATGGGCATGATACTCGGCAGCCGGTCATTCCACAATGGAATCACCATCCGATCCACGGTGGCGCGACCGCCCAACAACGGCAGCCCGGCTTGGTGAGCAGGATCTGCGCGTCGCCGATAGCTTCTTCCCGGAATCCGCCCTCGCAATAGCAGAAATAGAACTCCCAAGTACGGATAAACTCCTCGGAGAACCCCAATCGCCGCACTTGATCCAAGTTGGCGCGGAATCGCTGCCGCCACAGCGCCAGGGTCTCGGCGTAATGAGGCGTGATGTCCTCCAGGTGGGATAGCTGAAGATCGGTCGCGCGGCCTAGCGACTGGCAGATGGCCCCGATCGAGGGCAGGCAGCCGCCGGGGAAGATGTATCGCTGGATGAAATCCACCGATCGACGGTAGCGTTCGAAACGCTGGTCGGGAATGACGATCGCCTGAAGCAGCATCATCCCGTGGGGCTTGAGTCGCTCGGAGCACACGCGGAAGAACGTGTCGAAGTACTGGTGCCCCACGGCCTCGATCATCTCGATCGAGACGAGCTTGTCGAATGAACCTGTCAGCGCACGGTAGTCCTCGCAGAGCACGGTGACGCGGTCGGACAGGCCGGCCGCCGCCACGTGCTGCCGGCTGTATTCGTACTGCTTGCGCGAAATGGTGGTTGTCGTGACGCGGCAACCATATTCTCTCGCGGCGTGTAAAGCGAAACCGCCCCAGCCGGTGCCGATTTCCAGCACGTGGT
>CAZFKF010000784.1:0-3542 GCA_964518805.1 uncultured Planctomycetaceae bacterium
AATCCGCGGCAAATGGAGAAGCACCTCCTGGAGGCCGCGCAGATGGACCCCCTGTCCGCCGAGCCTTGGAACCAGTTGTCGGCCAAGGCACTTGCCGAGTGGGAATCGACATCCAATGCCGACGCGCTGAGCCGGTTCGAGTCCTACAACTCCGAGGCGATCCGGCGGGCTCCAGGTTCTGCTCCCGCGTGGGCGTCCACCGGAAACCGTTACATGCGGGTCTACAGCCGAACCAAGGATGCAGGCCATTTGCAGCAGGCATGTGCGGCGATGCGCCGGACTGTCGAGCTATACCCCAATAGTGCGGTGGACCATGCCAATCTCGCGGTCGCCTTGCGAGTCGCTGGCGATGAATCGGGATACCGAGGTGAACGCGAACAGGCGCTATGGCTCGATAAGACAACCCCGCACCTCGACAAGAAACTGCCCGACGAACTCCGCAAATCCTTGGAGCGTAGTAACTCACGGCAGAATTGACCCACCTAGAGCGAACCGGCTAAGATCGAATTCAGCCCCAACTCAATCCCCTACCGTGAGCGAGTTGCAGTTTAAGCCTCACCGAGAGATACACTTATGAAGTCTGGAGTGGTGGTTGTACTGGCAGCGCTCGTGGGCATTTCGAGTGGGACTGGTATAGCTATTTGGAGGGATAAGGCTCTCCCCTGGGACGGTACGCCACAGGGTGCGAAGGGTCGACTGACGCCCGTGGAAGCGGCCAAGCTTACCCCCCAAGATCAGCCGTCGGACGGCATTCCCGAGGTGGTCGTCGACCACGAGACCCACGAATTCGGCGTTCTGAATGCCGGTTCCACCGGTACCCACGATTTTATCTTCACCAACAAGGGGACGGGTACTCTCAGGCTCACCAAGGGCCACACCACGTGCAAGTGCACGATGGCAAATCTCTCCACCGCCGAAGTGCCAAAGGGCGAATCCACGAAGGTCCGCTTGGAGTTCAAGGGCAAGGGATTCGCGGGGCCGTACAAGCAGACGGCCACCGTAATCACGAACGACCCGAAGCGACCGCGGGTCGAATTGACAGTCAACGGGCGGATCGTTCCGATTCTCCGGGCAGTGCCCGAGGAGATCGTCTTCAGCAGCGCGACGGCGGGACAGACTTCGACGGCAACGTTTGACCTGTTTGGGTACAACCCGACGCCGGTGAAGATTACGAGCCACGAGTGCTTGGAGAAGAACACGGCGTCCTCATTCGACGTGAAGATCGATCCGATGAAGCCCGAAGAGGTGGCCAAGGAACAGGGCGCCAAGAGCGGGGTCCGCGTGCTGGTGTCGCTAAAACCGGGCTTGCCCCTGGGGACCTTTAAGCAGACAATTCGGCTGCACACCAACCTTGCCGATGCCGAACACCACGATGTGGAGGTCCGGGGGAACGTTGTCAGCGATCTGGTGATCGTAGGAGCCGACTGGGACGAAGAGAATAGCCTCCTATCCATCGGTACTGTGACCGGAAAGGAAGAGACGTCGCGGAGGCTGATTCTGATCGCCCGCGGTCCGGACCGCGATAAGGTTCAGCTCAAGGTCGCGGAGAAGTCACCCGACCTGCTGAAGGTGGATTTCGATCCACCTAAAGAGGTTAGCAAGGACCTGAGGCAACTGCCGATTGTGGTCCGCATCCCGAAGGGGACTCCTCCGGCCGACCACCTTGGATCGGAAACGGCAAAGGTTGGCCGGATTGTGTTGGAGACCAATCATCCCCAGGCACCCAAGGTGCTGATCCGCGTTCGATTCGCGGTGCAGAACTAACCAGGGATGGTCTTCAACCGACGGCAAGACACCCAGCCCAGGTAGGAAGACCATGCCCTCGTCGCCCCGATGCCATTTGCTCTTCGGCTCTGCTCTGGTCGCGCTCGTTAGCCTTGCGGCGGCCGGCTGTTCCGCGTCCGAGTCCTCCGAGACGGTTGCCTCTCACGAACAGGTCGAGGCCGTGGAGATCGTCGCGGCGCCGGTCCCCAACTTGAAGAGCGCAGCCACGATGGAGGTGGTTCCGCCCAAGAGGCTCCCGCCTGTGCCGGCGCGTCCGCTTCAGGGCCTGGAAGGCCGCGTTTCGTTCGCCCGGGAGAAGCCCGCTCCAGCCAGCGCCAAGCCCACGCCAACCAGTTTTGACGACATCAAAGACACGACGGAAAGCCCCCGCCGCAACCCGCTTCGTCCCAACGATTCGCCAGGGCCGGCGCACAAGGGCGAGACAACCTCAAGCGGCGGGTCTTCGGCCCACGCGCCCGACCAGAAGAAAGCCGACGATGTGCCCTTCGACCCGATCAAGGAGAACGGCAAGTTCTTCGAGGATTGGCCGAAGCAGAAGCCGACGTTGGCCATCGTCATCACGGGCCGGCAGGACGGATACCTGGAACCCTGCGGGTGTGCCGGGCTGGAGAGGATGAAGGGCGGGTTGATGCGGCGGCACACGTTTCTTGAGCAACTTCGCGAACAGTGGGGATGGCCGGTTGTCGCGGTGGATGCCGGCGGGTTGATCAAGGGATTCGGCCGCCAGACCGAGTTGAAGTTCCAGACCACGGTCAACTCGTTTCTGAGAATGGGCTACGATGCCATCGGTTTTGGCCGCGGCGAGTTGCGTCTGCCGACGGGAGAACTCGTGTCGGTGGCAGCAGGCGCCGGCGGCAAGCCGAGCCCCTTCGTCTCGGCCAACGTAGGGCTCTTCGGGCTTGCGTCCGGGCTGACGTCGACCAAGCGTATCATCGAGGCTGGCGGAAAGAAGATCGGCGTCACGGCTATTCTCGGGGCGGGATACCAGAAGGAGATCCACAATGCCGATATCGAGTTTGCGCCCCCGGAGGACGCGATCCGAAAAGTGCTGCCGGAACTGAAGAAGGAGAACTGCGACCTGTTGATCCTCCTGGCGCACGCCTCGACGGACGAATCCGCCGAATTGGCCAAGAAGTTCCCTGATTTCGACGTTGTCGTCACGGCCGGAGGCGCGGGGGAGCCGCCCAGGCAGGCGCAAAAGATCGGCGAGAAGACGCTCTTGGTCGAGGTGGGCGAGAAGGGCGCGGGAGCGGTCGTCCTCGGGTTCTTTGATGCGCCGCCGAGGACCCTTTACCAGTCCGTGTTGTTCGACTCGCGGTATCAGCCCTCGCCGGACATCAAGGCCATCTTCGCCGCCTACCAAGGACAGCTCAAAGACATGGGCCTGGCGGGCCTTGGCGTTCGCCCAGCCTCGTATGCGCGGCGCGAGATCCAGGGCGCGTTTGTCGGTTCGGCGAAGTGCCAAGACTGCCACCCCGAGTCCTACAAGGTGTGGAAGAAGAGCGGCCACTCCCACGCCTACGCGACTCTGATCGCGGCCGATCCGCCGCGGAACTTCGATCCGGAGTGCATCAGTTGTCACGTCGTCGGCTGGGAGCCGACCAAGCATTTCCCCTACGAAACCGGCTTCCTGAACCGGGAGAAGACGCCGCAGTTGACCGATGTGGGCTGCGAATCATGTCACGGCGCCGGCGGGGCCCATTGCGACGCCGAGATCAAGAACGACAAGGCACTCCAGGAGAAACTGCAAAAGGCCA
>CAZFKF010000785.1:0-3536 GCA_964518805.1 uncultured Planctomycetaceae bacterium
GCTGCCGCCGCGGGCGACGACTACGATACCCGCTCCATCCTCTTGACCGAAGGCCTGGCCTCGGTGGCGGCCGGACTCTGCGGCGGAGTCATTCAGAACACGCCCTATATCGGCCAACCGGCCTACAAGGCCATGGGCGGCCGGGCTGCCTACACGCTGGCCACGGCCGTGTTTGTAGGAGCCGCAGGTCTCTTGGGATGGTTCACGCACCTGTTTGAATGGCTGCCCCCGGCGGCCACGTTCCCCATCTTGATCTTCGTCGGGCTCGAGATTGGAGCCCAGTCGTTTCGGGCCACTCCCAGCGCCCATTTCCCCGCCGTGGCGCTCGCGATTCTGCCGGCGTTGGCTTATCTTGCGCTCATTCCCATGGACCAGGCACTGGCTGGACAAGCCCCTGCCGTTCACGCCGCGGCGAGCGTGCAGACCCTCCGCTGCCTGGCTGCCGGATTCATCGTCACGAGCCTTCTCTGGGCCTCGGCCCTGGCGGCAATCCTCGACGGCCGACTGCTCCGCGCGGCCGCCTATTTGGCCGTCGCCGGAGTGTGCGCCCTGTTTGGCGTCATCCATTCGCCGCTGGTGCCGGCGGTGATCGCCATGCCCCAGAATGTGCTCGCACAAATGCCACACGATCCCGCCATTCTCTGCCAGTCCCCGTATCATTGGACCGCGGCGTACGGTCTGGCCGCGCTGCTGCTGGTTGCTCTCTCCCGGCTTCCTTGCGCTTCGGCAGATCCTTGACCGGGTGGTCTCGTTCTGATCGCGACGTCGTCAGAACACAAGAAGAACTCGAATCCAGCCCACGGCCTTCTGCGCCGAGCCGTTCGTCGTGCAGCGGTTAACCGGACGCCGTCCAAGGCTCAGCGACAATCCTTGGAGACTACGGCCCAAAGGGTCCGGCAGGCATCCGAGAAGGTCGGGTCGAGCACCGGAACGCGTTCGCAAAGGTAGCCCAGGTGATCTCTGACGGCGTTGCGAAATGCCGTGAGCTTGCGGATGAGCCGGGGATCGGTGGCCTCGACAACCCCCGTAAACAACCGGTTGATCTGCGAGGACTCGATCTTGATCGCCAACCTAAGCGCTTCGGCGAGCGAATGGTGATGATTCAGGATGATCTCGGCCTCGTTCAATGCTCTCTCGGTCTCCGGCACGGTCTCGCTCCACCGGTGGAGACACGTCTCGCGGAATCGTCCCCGGCCGGCCGCGACGCGACACAACTCCAGCATGCCCGCGTGATCCTCTTCCTGACTGGCGAGATACCTGAAGAACTCTCTGGCAAGTTCATCGCGTGCAAAACGCTGAGAGAGCGGCGCGTAAAGCCTCATCACTCGCCGTTCCAACTCAATGCACCGGCCGATGAACTCGGGCGCCGGCTTCATGGGTTGCTCGAAGGCTCCTGCTCTGGAAAGCAGCGAAAGGAATGTCTGATTGCGGCCGGCGAACACGGCCCGAAAGAATACCGCCCAGCCGAAGCACTGAATGGTCACCACGGGATGGGAGAGGACTTCCCATTTGCAGATCGCCCCGACCATGCCGCACCTCTGTCAGAACTGCCGCGATTCGTCGGCCCAGTGAAGGCACTCATGACGCTATCCAGGCCACCGGCTTCTGTCAAGAAGGCTGCGCAAGGTCCGGACGTACCGCATCCGATCCGCGGCCGGCGGACGGGTTCCGGCAGGTCGTTCATCTGCTTACGACGCTTTGTCAAGGAAGAAACACGACGTCGTTATCCTGGACTTCCCATCTTTGCAGAGGCCAGCCGCCGCGAACGGCAAAGGCGTTGACCGGCGAAGCCCCCTCCCTAAAAATGCCTTCATGCCGGACCCGGCGCCCTGGCGACGAGTCCTCCGAATCTCTCGACCAAACGCGTCGCCCGCACCGGTTGCGTTTGAGGACTGCGCATGATGATGGAATCCGTTAGCGCCAACCGTAGTCTTGCGGAGAGCCTTTCCGCGCAGGTGCAGCGGTTGTTTCAGAAGTACCTCACCGACCCCGCGGCTCCGCGGCTGGAAGAGGTCCGAGGGCTTGCGCAAGAGGTCCTCCTGCGCAACACGGAATTGGAGAATACAGTCGCCAATCTCAAGAAGATTGTCCGCCAGTTGGAGGCTTATCGGGACCGCTACGTCGACTTGTACGAGCTCGCCCCGGTCGGCTACGTGACGTTGGATGAGGACGGCTACGTCCAGGAGATCAACCTTGCCGGATCACAACTTTTCGGCGCCGATCAAGATGCGTTGATTGGGCACCCGCTGGGAGGCTATGTCCGTCCGCAGGACCGGAGCGAATTCCTTCGACAGGTCCGGGGCTGTTGCTGTGAACGCGAGGTGTTGGACTCGGACGTCGGAGTCGTCAAGCAGGATGGAACGCCGGTTGCGGTCCACCTCCGCGGAGTTCCAATCGAATCGCTCGGAGCCGGAGGGAAATTCTGCAAGATTGCGATCACGGACATCTCCGAACGCAAGGCAACCGAGGAGACGATCCGGGCGTCGGAGGCGAACTATCGGGCAATCTTCGATACAGCAAACGACGCCATCTTCGTGCACGATGCCGACACCGGAGCGATCCTGGACGCCAACCAGAAGGCGGCCGAGATGTACGGCTACACGACCGAAGAACTGCGGCACACGTGCGTCCAAACGCTTAGCGACGGCAACCCGCCGTATTCCCAGAAAGAGGCGGTGGAGTGGATCCAGCGGGCGATGGCGGGCACGCCGCAGCGTTTCGACTGGAAGGCGAAAGACAGACAGGGCAGGGTCTTCTGGACGGGAGTCAATCTCAAGAAGGTCGCGCTTAACGGCGAGCCGAGACTTCTCGCCATTGTGCGCGACATCACCGAACGCAAGATCGCGGAAGAAGTTTTGCGGGAGAACGAAGAACGATTTCGTACGGTGGCCGACAACACCTACGATTGGGAGTACTGGCGGGGGCTCGACGGCCGCCTGCGCTACGTCTCTCCTTCCTGCGCCCGCATTACGGGCTATTCCCCCGAGGAGTTTCTGGCCGATCCTGCGCTGCTGGAAAGGATCGTCCATCCGGATGATCGCTCGCAACTCGTGGGGCATCTCCGCCGCGAGGGCCCAACGCCGGGCCCTCATGCGGCCGAGTTTCGGATCGTCTCCCGAACCGGAGACGTGCGCTGGATCGAGCACGTCTGCCATCCGGTGTACGGCGTCGATCAGCGTTGGCTGGGCCAACGGGCCAGCAACCGCGACGTGACGGATCGCAAACGTTCGGAACTCGAACTGCGCGCTCGGATTGCCGATCTGGAGAAGCAGTTGGCCGGGCAGTAGCCCCGCGCAGAAGGCAGCTTCGTGCGTCGGTGGTCGCCAGCTGAGGCGAAACACGCTCGATGACCAGCCTTCCGTTGCGTTACTGCCGCGCCCGTGTCTTCCGCCTGCGACTCCCTAGCAGCGCACCTGGACCGGCTTCTTTCCTGGCGGCGCCGGCGTGAACCAATCGCCGGCGGTGAGTCCGAGGGCCCGAGTCATTTCCAGGCAGTAGTCGAGCTTGCCGACGTTCGGGCCGCGGATGTTCGAGCC
>CAZFKF010000786.1:0-3530 GCA_964518805.1 uncultured Planctomycetaceae bacterium
GCCGGTCATGCGACGAGATGCCCGTGAATCGGGCGCGACCGCTCTTCTTGGCCCAGTCCAGAGCCTTGATCAACTCATCGACCTCGGCTCCACTGTGCTGGCCGCTCTGTTCGTGGCACGTGATTCGCCACAGATCGACGTAGTCCAACCCGGCCTCCTTCAAGCCGCGGTCGAACCCCTCCTTAAGCTTTTCGCACTTCCGCCACTCGGGAAAGCGAACCTCGTTTTGATACCACGAGTAACCCAAGTACATCTTGTCGCGGCGGCCTTTGAGTGCCTTGCTGTAGGCCACGACCTCTTGGCCCGTGCAGGCGTCGATGTAGTTGACGCCGCGCTCGATGCAACGGCTGACCACGTCGGTGCGGTTCTGGATGAACTCCGGGTTGTTGAAATCTCCGCTGAGCCAATTCCCGCCCTCGAACAGGTCCTTCACGACCGTGTTCACGCGTTTCCAATGCCCGCCCAGGCAGACCGCCGAGACCATCAAGTTGGTCTTGCCGCAACGGCGGTACTCCATGTCCGCGTTGTAGTTGAGGATCTTGCTCGTGTCGCAGCGGGCGGGATTCCCCGCAGCGACCGTGTACGTGCCATGCATTCCGACGGCAGCCGCAGCAGCCGCGGCGCTGCTGGCGACGAAGTCACGACGTGTCAAACGATGGTCAGCCATGCTCGGACTCCTCGTGCTGTGGGTTTCGACGAATGCTGGGTGCGGCGGGACTCCTGTTTAGCCGTCAGGCTCGACCGCGAGACTCGGACTTGTCGAGCAAGATCCTCGGTCGAAGGTTTCGGCATTGGCTGCGGCCCCGAGCCGAATTGGGATGGCGTCTAGGCAGGTCGGGATAGGCTTACTGGGTGACCATGGTAACCAGGCATCCCGCCGACTGTCAAGGCATTTGCTTTCCCCTCTACAGAACGGGAGTTGCTGAAGAACTGCCATCGACTTCGACGCGATCTTGCGGTATCTATCCCCCGGGATTTCAGCGGAACTGGCGGATGCTTGACGGGGGACGCCGGGCCACTGGTCTTCCCAATCGTTTCGGTTGGTCTTTTCGCCGTTCTCTTCTCGCCGCAGACTACCCAAACCTCTCGTCCACGATGCACCAGGGCCTGGTTGCCCAGTCGTCTGCCAGTTCGCGTCGTCACGGCGTTCAGCGCGCCGTGCGCCTTGGGCGGTTTGCGCGAATCGCCGTCTTCTGGTGTTCGACGGCGTCGTTGCTTGGCTGCGCGACGCTGAAGCTCCAGCCATCGAACCATCGCGACTGGTCTCCGGACCAGGCCCTCTTGTCGTATGCCGAGATCAACGGCGATATCGTCCACGTCCGCAACATCCGCAACTGCACGTACATCGACCAGGACAGCTACGTGCTCAACTACTACGACAAGACGTTCGATCTGTCGAAGCTGGAATCGGTCGACTTCATCGTGGTCCCGTTTCGCGGGATGCCCAGCCTGGCGCATACCATGCTGAGCTTCGCCTTTGACGACGGCGATCATCTGGCGATTTCCGTCGAAATCCGCCGCCAGCAGGGAGAGAGCTATGAACTGGTCAAGGGGATGCTGAACCACTACGAGTTGATGTACGTGGTGGCCGACGAGCGCGACGTGGTCAAGCTTCGCACGAACTACCGCGGCGACGACGTCTATCTATATCGGGCCCGAGCCACCCCCGAGCAGGCCCGCATGTTGTTCGTCGACGTCATGCAGCGGGTCAACAAGCTCTCCGAGTCGCCGGAGTTCTACAACGTCTTCACGAACAACTGCACGACGAACATCGTGGGGCACATCAACCACATTTCCCCGGGCAAGGTGCCGCAGAACCTGAAGTTGCTTCTGACGGGCCATTCGGATCGCCTGGCCTACGATCTGGGCCTGTTGGACACGGCCCTTCCCTTTGACGAGGCCCGCCGCCGGGCCAAGGTCAGCGACGTGGCCAGGCAGTGCGCCACGGCTCCCGATTTCTCCGAGCGAATCCGCCGCTGACCGCGTCTGAGCGCCAGGGGCTGCCGGCCCAGGCGGGGCAATTTCCGCTCCACGACAAGCCGCGTGCGGCGAACCTCGCGGCCAAGCCGGGCGGAGCCGGCGGGATTCTTGACCGCCCCCCGTCGCCCTGATAAGCTCCAGACCATGGGAGGAGACCGTCCCTTCTCACCATCCAGGGCGTGGGCGGCTCTTGCTGGAAAGGGTGTGCGATGCGAACTACGGCGAAGACCGCGCTTGCAGTTCTCGTTCTCTACAGTCTTTTAGCGATGGCCGTCGAGCGCGGCGGCACGGCGGCGGCCGAAGTCGCGATCGCGAACCCCGGGGACTCCTCGCCGGCAGCCGGCCGCGTCGCGGCCTTGGCGCCGGTCCATCCCAACCGGCTCGCCTTCGAGGAGATCGTCTTCGTCAAACGCAAGCCCTATTCTTCGGACCACTACTACACCGACATCAACAACGGAACCAGTCCCGACCGCTTCCTGCCGGAAAACGGCATCTATGTCTACAATCTTCGCACGCAGGGCGAGCGCGCCGTGGTCACGGCGGCCGGTCTGCCGGGCGGCCGAGGCTTCATCGGCAAGATCAGTCTGTCGTTTGACGCCAAGAAGGTCGTTTTTGACTTCCGCCAGGATCCCGGATCCGGCTTCCGGATCTGGGAAGTGGGCATCGACGGCAGGGGCTTGCGCCAGGTCTCCTTCCCGCCGAAAGACGAAGCGGAAAAGGCGGCGCGGTGGTACCCATCCTGGCATACCGACGACATCCATCCCTGCTATCTGCCGGATGGGGACATCATCTTCTCATCGACCCGCTGCGAGCACACGATTCTTTGCGGCGGATCGTCCGGACTGGTCGCGCCGAATCTGCACCGGATGCACGCCGACGGGAGCGAGGTCCAGCAGCTCACGCGCAGCCCGGTCAGCGAATTCTGCCCGGTGGTTCTCGATGACGGCCGGGTGATGTATCACCGCTGGGAGTACGTTGACAAGGGGGCCCGCGTCGCCAAGACGATCTGGTCGATGAATCCCGACGGGAGCCGGCCGCAGGAGATCTTTGGTCTGTCCGACGACGCGACGCCGGTCTACATGTACCCGCAACCCATGCCTGGCAGCCCCCATCGCCTGGTGTGCGTGGCGACGTGCCACTTTCCGCAAGGGGGTTGCCTGGGGTCGATCGTGCTGGTCGATTCCGGAAACGGGATGCGAACGCCCGGCCCCGACCCGGATGAGGCCGGCTTCGTCCCGGGCGACAACCGGTACCCGGTGGTCAATATCACACCGGAGGTGTTCGTCCAGCGTCGGACGGAGCCCGGGTGGCATTTCCGAGCCAAGGACGGCAAGTACGTACACGATCCGCTGGGCCAGCGCGGCCACCTGTACACGCATCCTTATCCGGTGAGCGATCGCGAGTTCCTGGTTTCGTACAAGGTTGATCCGGCTGCCCATTACAAGGAAGTGGCCAATGCCTACGCCCTCTACCTGATCGACACCGAGGGGCGCCATCGTCCCGTGCACGCCGACCCCAAGCTTTCGTGCTGGCATCCGCTGCCGCTGGCG